>JBEGMG010000302.1:0-4113 GCA_041183165.1 Actinomycetota bacterium
CCCCCCCCCCCCCCCACCAGTCCGCGAGTGCCACGACGAAGACGACCACCACGCTGGTCAGCGGCCACAGCACGAGCACACCCGGCATGCGCAGGGTGAGCGGAGCGGTGAGCGAGGTGCCCTCAGGACTCGACGCCAGGAGAGCATCGAAGTCGAATCCGCCGACCGTCTCCCCGGTCCACCACAGTGCGACGGCGCCCGCGGCACCGAGCACCAGAACGCTGCCGAGCGCGACGAGGAGCGCGTGGTCACGGGATGCGATGCGGCGCGCGACCCACACGACCGCGACGCCGACGACGAGGCCGGCGGCGATGCTCAGCAGTGCGGCGATGCCATCGTCGGTCATGTAGCCCTCGGGCTGATATCCCTCGGGGTAGGGCTTGCCGTCGGAGGCGACGATGAGGGTCACCCGCGGGGCGAGCGCTTCCCAGACCAGGCCGAGCAGGGCACCGAGTCCGATCGCACCCACGAGGGCGACAAGGCAGGCGGCGAGACGGCGCATGACGGGTCAGGACAGACAGGCAGGCCCGAGCAGGGCCTTGAGGTCGCCGTAGAGAGCAGGGCTCGGTGTGACGCGCAGGCGATCGTCGAGTCGGAGCACGGTGGTGCGCCCCGAAGCGGCCAGGTGCAGGTGCACCTCCGTCGTGCCGGGGTGCGCCGCGAGGATGTCCTTGAGTCGTTCGACGACCGGCGGCACGCAGCGGGCCGCGGGCATGGACAGGCGCACCGGCCCCGCGGGCGCCTCGCTCACATCGGGCTGCGTGATCTCCATCGCGACCAGGCGCGCGGCATCCTCGTCGGGGCGGTCGATGCGGCCGCGCACGAGGAGCACGGCGTCCTCGACCAGCAAGGTGCCGGCGGCGGCGTACGTCTGGGGGAACACCATGACCTCGACGGCGCCGTCGAGGTCCTCGAGCGTGACGATGGCCCACAGGGACCCCTGCTTGGTGGTCTTGCGCTGCACGCCGGTGACAAGCCCGCCGACGGTGACGACGGTGCCCTCCGCCCGGTCACCCGAATGCACGTGCACCACCGAGCAGTCGGTGGCCTGAGCGAGGAACTGCTCGACGCCGTAGAGCGGATGGTCGGAGACATAGAGGCCGAGCATGTCGCGCTCGTGAGCGAGGAGCATGGCCTTGTCCCACTCCCCCAGCGGGATCTCGGGGGTGATGCGCAGGCTCCCGGCATCCTCGGCCTCGCCCATGCTGCCGAAGAGGTCGAACTGGCCTACTGCCTCAGCGCGTTTGAGGTCGACTGCCGCGTCGATGACCTGCTCGTGCACGGTGATGAGTCCACGGCGTGAGTCGCCGAGCGAATCGAAGGCGCCTGCCTTGATGAGGCTCTCCACGACGCGCTTGTTGCACACGGACACCTCGACCTTGTCGATGAAGTCGTAGAAGCTCGCGAAGCGGCCGTGCGCCTTGCGGGTCGCGATGATCGAGTCGACGACGTTCGCACCGACATTGCGCACCGCCGAGAGTCCGAAGCGGATGTCGCTCCCACGCGGGGTGAAGTCGAAGTCCGAATCGTTGACATCGGGGGGCAGCACCTTGATACCCATGCGACGGCACTCGTTGAGGTAGACCGCGCTCTTGTCCTTGTCGTCCTTGACCGACGTGAGCAGCGCGGCCATGTACTCCTGGGGGAAGTTGGCCTTGAGGTACGCCGTCCAGAAGGACACAAGTCCGTAGCCGGCGGTGTGGGCTTTGTTGAAGGCGTAGTCGGAGAAGGGGACGAGGATGTCCCACAGGGTGGCGATCGCGGAGTCGGAGTAGCCGTTCGCCTTCATGCCCTCGCGGAAGGGGACGTACTCCTTGTCGAGGATCTCCTTCTTCTTCTTGCCCATCGCGCGACGCAGGAGATCGGCGTTGCCGAGGGAATAGCCCGCGAGCTTCTGCGCGATGGCCATGACCTGCTCCTGGTAGACGATCAGGCCGTAGGTGTCGCCGAGGATCTCGGCGAGGGGCTCAGCGAGCTCGGGATGGATGGGCACCACCGGCTTGCGACCGTTCTTGCGGTCGGCGTAGTCGTTGTGCGCATTGGCACCCATCGGGCCGGGTCGGTAGAGCGCGAGCACAGCGGAGATGTCCTCGAAGGAGTCCGGCTGCATCGAGCGCAGGAGCGAGCGCATCGGGCCGCCGTCCAGCTGGAAGACACCCAGGGTCTCGCCGCGCGAGAGCAGGTCGAAGGTGGGGCCGTCGGCGAGCGCGAGATCTTCGAGGACGACGGTCTCGCCGCGGTTGGCCTGGATGTTGGCGAGGCAATCGTCGAGGACGGTGAGATTGCGCAGCCCGAGGAAGTCCATCTTGAGCAGGCCGAGGGCTTCGCAGGCACCCATGTCGAACTGCGTGATGACCGCGCCATCCTGCTCGCGTCGCCACACGGGGATGACGTCCATGAGGGGTTCGCGGCACAGGATGACGCCTGCGGCGTGCACGCCGGGCTGGCGCTTCAATCCCTCGAGGCCCCGCGCGGTGTCGACGACCTTGGCGACGTCGGGGTCGGCGTCGTAGAGCGCACGGAACTCCGCGGCCTCGCCGTAGCGCGAGTGCTCCTTGTCGAAGACACCCGACAGTGGGATGTCCTTGCCCATGACCGATGGCGGCATGGCCTTGGTGATCCGGTCGCCGAGGGCGTAGGGGTAGCCGAGCACGCGCGCGGCATCCTTGACCGCAGCCTTGGCCTTGATCGAGCCGAAGGTCACGATCTGCGCGACGCGCTCCTCGCCGTACTTCTCGGTGGCGTAGCGGATCATGTCGGCGCGGCGACGCTCATCGAAGTCGATGTCGATATCGGGCATGGAGATGCGCTCGGGGTTGAGGAAGCGCTCGAAGAGCAGTCCGTGCTGGATCGGATCGAGGTCGGTGATCCCCAGGGCGTAGGCGATCATGGCGCCCGCCGCGGAGCCGCGGCCCGGGCCCACGCGGATGCCGTTGTCCTTGGCGTGGCGCACGAGATCGGCGACGACGAGGAAGTAGCCGGGGAAGCCCATCTGGGCGATGACACCGAGCTCGTACGACGCCTGCTGGCGCACGTTGTCGGGTACGCCGTGGGGGTAGCGGCGAGCGAGACCGCGCTCGACCTCGGCGACGAGCCACGAATCCTCGCTCTCCCCCGCCGGCACGGGGAACTGCGGCATGAGGTTGGCGCCCTCGTTGAAGGTCACCTCGCAGCGCTCGGCGATGAGCAGGGTGTTGTCGCAGGCTTCGGGCAGCTCGCGCCAGACATCGCGCATCTCCGCGGACGTCTTGAGGTAGAAGTCGCGCGCATCGAAGCGGAAGCGCTTGGGATCGTCCATCGTCGTACGCGTGCCGATGCACAGCAGCACATCGTGGGTGTCGGCGTCACCCGCCTGGACGTAGTGCAGGTCATTGGTGGCGACCAGCGGGAGATCGAGTGACCGCGCGATCTTGAGCAGGTCCTCACGGAAGCGCCGTTCGATCGCCAGGCCATGATCCATGACCTCGACGAAGTAGTTGTCGGGGCCGAGGATGTCGCGCATGTCGGCCGCTGCGGCCAGAGCCTTGTCGTAGTTGCCCGCCTGGAGCCAGCGGTTGACCTCCCCCGAGGGGCAGCCCGTGGTGCCGATGAGTCCCTTGCCGTAGGTCTGCAGCAGCTCGCGATCGAAGCGCGGCTTGAAGTAGTAGCCCTCGAGGCTGGCGAGCGACGCCAGGCGGAAGAGGTTGTGCATGCCGCCGGTGTCCTGCGCCCACAGCGTCATGTGGGTGTACGACTGCGTGCCGCGACCGCCGGAGCCGTCCTCGCTCGCGCCTTCGTCGAAGCCGCCGCCGAAGTCGAACGCACGGCGTTCGAACCGGCCCTGCGGGGCGTAGTAGCCCTCGAGACCGATGATCGGCTTGATGTCGGCAGCTTTGGCGGACTTGTAGAAGTCGTAGGCGCCGTAGAGGGTGCCGTGATCGGTCATCGCGATCGCGGGCATGCCCTGATCCGCGGCGGCGGACATGAGATCGGGCAGTCGGCTCGCGCCGTCGAGCATGGAGTATTCGGTGTGCACGTGGAGGTGGACGAAGTCGCCGCCCGGCCCGCTCGTGGTCACCCGCCAACCCTAGTCCGCAGGGCCGACGTCGCCCGGCCGCCGACGCGCCCCGGGAC
>JBEGMG010000303.1:0-3091 GCA_041183165.1 Actinomycetota bacterium
GAGGTATTCGAAGGCATCGAGGTGCCGGGTCGGTGGATAGCCGGCCTCCCGGCCAGCAATGTCGAAGCCGACGACACCGCGATCGCGGTACTCCACCACGAGGTCGGCGATCTCGTGGCTCTTGGCCGCGGTGCGCATCGCCGTGAGCAGGGTGCCGATGCGGATACCCGTCGCGCGCTCCCCCTCGCGGAAGCCGTCGAGCACGGCATCGACCACGTCGCGCAGCGACAGGCCCCGCTGGGTATGCAGCTCGGGAGCGAAGCGCACCTCCGCGTAGACGACGCCGTCCAAGGCAAGGTCCTCGGCGCACTCGCGCGCCACACGGGCGAGGGCCTCGGGTGTCTGCATCACGCCGACGGTGTGCCGGAAGGTCTCGAGATAGCGATCCAGGGAGCCGGAATCGGCCGCGTCGCGGAACCATCTCGCGAGGGCGGCAGGGTCGGTCTCGGGCAGGTCGTCGTAGCCGGTCTCGGCTGCGAGTGCGGCCACCGTGGACGGACGCAGGCCGCCATCGAGGTGATCGTGCAGGAGCACCTTCGGGAGGGACCGGATCGTCTCCTCGCTCAGTGCCGCCATGACGTGAATCTACCCGCCGTGGCCTCGCGTCACATCACCCTGCCCCTGAGCGACGAGATTGCGCAGCACTCGCAGCGCCACCGAGAGGGTCGCCAGATCGCCTGTCTCGAGGGCCGCGATTTGATCGAGGGTCGCCTGTGCACGCGCAAGGCCCTCGCGATGCTGCTCCTCCCAGGAGGCGATGCGCACCTCCGGCAATTGGTCCGGTCGCGTCGCGGTCGCCACGCCAGACGTCACACCAGCGAGCGCGGCGTAGAGATCCGTGCGCAGGGCCTGCCTGGCCAGGGCGGTCCAGCGGTCGCCGCGTGGCAGCGCCGTAATTCGGTTGAGCAGCCGATCGACGTCGTAGCGCTCGGACAGCGCGAAGTAGAGCGGCATGATCTGCGCCGGCGACTGACCCACGGCGTCGGCGATCTGCACGATGTCGAGCAGGGCGAAGTCATCGAGCATCGCGCTCGCCTGCTCGGCGAGGGCCACGGGTGCACCACTCGCGACGAACGAGGCGGTAGAGGCGTCGAGTCGTGCGCGCTCGGCGCCCACGAGTGCGGCGGGCACGAGCGGAGTCAGCTCGGCGACCGCCGGAGCGAAGCGAGCCACTTCAGCCGATACGTCCAGGGCACCGCCCCGGGTCTGCAGGAACCATCGGATGGAGCGGTCGAGCAGGCGACGCGACTCGTGGTGCAGGAGATCCTGCGCAGACGTCGGCACCTGGTTGTCCAAACTGTTGACCGACGACCAGAACGCCGGCAGATCGAAGATCGCGGTTGCTGCGGTCGCCGCACGAACTACCTCGATGGGAGAGGCACCCGTCTCCTCGCAGGCTCGGTAGACGACCGAGATCCCGCCGTCGTTGATGAGGTTGTTGACGACAACGGTGGTGATGATCTCGTCGCGCAGGGGGTGGCTCTCGATGCGATCGGCGAAACGCTCGCGCAGGAGAGCCGGGAAGTAGTCGACGGCGTACTGGGCGAACCACGGGTCGGTGGAGAGCGACGTGCCGTCGAGATCACCGGTGAGCGCGATCTTGGAGTAGGCCGCGAGGATGGCGAGCTCCGGCGAGGTCAGTCCCTGGTGCGCAGCCGCGCGCGTGGTGATCTCCTCGTCGTCGGGGAGATACTCGAGGGCGCGATTGAGAATTCCGCGTGCCTCGAGATCACTGATCATGCGGGCATGCACCGAGATGAGCGCCGCCGCACCCCAGCGGGCATTCCCGAGCAGGACGTTCTGGTCGTAGTTGTCGGTGAGGACGAGTGCCGCGACCTCGTCGGTCATGGCCGCCAGGAGTGCATCGCGGTCCGCTTCGGTGAGTTCCCCGTCTCGGACCGCTCCGTCCAGGAGGATCTTGATGTTGACCTCGTGGTCGCTGGTATCCACTCCGGCCGAATTGTCGATGGCGTCCGTGTTGAGACGTACGCCGTGCCGGCTCGCCTCGACGCGGCCAAGCTGCGTGAGCCCGAGATTGCCGCCCTCGCCGACGACGCGGCAGCGCAGGGAGTTGCCGTTGACGCGCACGGGATCGTTTGCCTTGTCACCCGCATCGGCATTGGTCTCCGTCTGCGCCTTGACGTAGGTGCCGATGCCGCCGTTCCAGAGCAGGTCGACAGGTGCGGTAAGGATGTGCCTGATGAGCTCCGCAGGCGTCAGCGACGTGACGTCGTCCGCGATGCCCAGGCTCGACCTCACCTCAGGCGTGATCTCGATCGACTTGGCACTCCGTGGGTATACGCCGCCTCCGCGTGAGATCAGAGCGCGGTCGTAGTCATCCCAGGACGATCGCGGCAGCGCGAAGAGTCGCTCCCGCTCCGCGAATGACGTCACGGGATCGGGATCGGGGTCGAGGAAGATATGCCGGTGGTCGAACGCGGCGACCAGCCGGATGTGCGGGGAGAGCAGCATGCCGTTGCCGAAGACATCACCGCTCATGTCGCCGATTCCGGCCACAGTGAAGTCCTCGCGCTGCACGTCGACGCCGAGATCGCGGAAGTGCCGTTGCACCGAGATCCACGCGCCGCGGGCCGTGATGCCCATGGCCTTGTGGTCGTATCCCGCGGAGCCACCCGAGGCGAAGGCGTCGCCCAGCCAGAAGGAGTACTCCTCGGCGACGGAGTTGGCGAGGTCGGAGAAGGTTGCCGTGCCTTTGTCAGCCGCAACGACAAGGTAGGGATCGTCACCGTCGTGACGGACCACGTCGGGCGGGGGCACCACGGCCCCTTCGACGAGGTTGTCGGTGATGTCGAGCATGCCTCGGATGAAGGTGGCGTAGGCAGCGCGCCCCTCGGTCATCCACGCGTCGCGATCGAGGTGCGGGTCCGGGAGTGCCTTGGGCAGGAACCCGCCCTTGGCGCCCACCGGCACGATGACGGCGTTCTTGACCTCCTGCGCCTTGACCAGGCCCAGGACCTCGGTGCGGAAGTCCGCCCGACGGTCGCTCCAGCGCAGCCCGCCGCGTGCGATGCGACCGAAGCGCAGGTGCACTCCCTCGACGCGCGGGGAGTAAACCCAGATCTCGTAGCGC
>JBEGMG010000304.1:0-2633 GCA_041183165.1 Actinomycetota bacterium
ACGACTGCGGCGGATCTCGCCGATAGGGCCGCGCGGACCGCATCCGACGCGGCTCACTCCACGCCGATCGTGCCACCGGCTGTCGCTGATGCGGTGAGTGCGGCTGCAGCGAGCGCGGGAGCCGCGGTGAGCGACGCGGCGGAGGTCACGACCGCAGCGGCTTCGACGGCTGCGAGTGCGGCCCAGGCGGCGGCAGCGGATACCGCCGAGGTCGTGAAGGGCGCGGCTGCTGCAGCGGCCGAGGAGCTCAGTGACGCCGATGGCGCCACCGCGGCGCCGGCTCCGGCCAAGAAGTCGGCGGCCAAGAAGTCGGCGGCCAAGAAGTCGACGTCGAAGAAGTCGTCTGCAAAGGACGGAGCCAAGGGCGAAGCCAAGGAGCCGGCGAAGAAGGCCTCCAAGAAGGCCGCGCCGAAGCCGGCGTCCAAGGAGTCGGCGTCCAAGGAGTCGGCGTCCAAGGAGTCGCCGTCCCAAGAGTCCGCGGGCGGTGCTGCTCCTGCCGCGGGCGGTGCGCCGGACTGATCGGCCGTCCACTTCGACCCTCTTATCCAGACTTTCCAGGCCAGGGAAGTCTGGATAAGGGCGCCGAGCTCATGAATCCCGTCATGGAAGTCAACGCCGAGAAGAGGCGTGCGCAGATTCGGATGACCTTCGACGGCGGGGCCGTGCTCGTGCTCTGCGCCAAGCACTTCAAGATCAAGGCCGATGGCGTCGACGGCCAGGTCTGGCAGGGCGATCTGCACTTGACCAAGAACCAGGTCATCGTCGACACCGTCAATGAGGCGCTGGGCGTCGACAGCCTGACCCCGGGCGTCGACCTCGGCCAGATCCGGGTCACCATCAAGAAGTAGGTTCCGCCGAGAAGCAGTTTCCACGCGCTCTCCACAGGTGGGGCCCGGCCGCTGGCCGGGCCCCTCCTGCATGTCCCGGGAAGGATTTCCGACTCGCGTGCGTTGACACCTCCAGCCACACTGTCTGCAAGGAGGATCCATGTCTTCGCTCGTCACCTGGTACGGCGACCCCACGCCCGTGGAAGGCCGCCAAGTCCTCGTGCACGCCTTCACCGGCTTCCTCGATGCGGGTGGTTCCACGGCGATGGCAGCACGCCTCCTCGAGGCTCGGGAGCATCGGCTGCTCGCGACCTTCGATATCGATCAGGTCCTCGACTATCGCGCCCGCAGGCCGGTCCTCACCTTCGTCACCGACCACTTCGCTGCGGTCGATATGCCCCAAATCTCCCTGCATGAGGTGACCGACGCCGCAGGAACGCCGTTCCTGCTCCTCACCGGCCCGGAGCCGGACTACCGGTGGCAGCGCTTCGCTGATGAGGTCCTCGAGGTGGTCCGCCAGACGGGCACCCGTCTCACGGTCGGTCTCTCCGCGATCCCGTGGCCCGCGCCGCACACACGCCCCCTCGGCGTGACGATCCACGGCAATGTCCCGTCGCTCGTCTCCAGCCCGCACGCGCTGGCCGGCAACATCCAGGTGCCGGGCCACATCGGTGGGCTGCTCGAGCTTCGCCTCGGCGAGGCGGGGGAGCAGGCCATCGGGATCGCGACCCACGTGCCGCACTACCTCGGTCAGTTCGAGTACCCGGCTGCCGCCATCACCACGATCGAGGCGCTGTCCGCCGCGACGGGGTTGGTCCTCCCGGTCGATGATCTGCGAGCGCCTGCGTCGCGCGCCGAGGGCGAGATCGCGCAGCAGCTGCAGAGCAGCGAGGAATTCGTCACCATCGTGCACGCTCTCGAGCAGCAGTACGACCAGCTCGCGGCGCTGCGTGGCACCGCCGCACCTGTCAGCGGCGGCTCGGACCTCGCTCCGGGCGGCCAGGTGCCCACAGGCGATGAGATCGCGGCCCAGGTGGAGCAATTCCTCGCCGACATGCGCGATCGCGAGTCCGGCGACACCCAGGAGGGCTGAGCTCCTCCCGGGGAGCCAGGCCCCGGGCCACATGTGAGACTGGTGTCCCTGGGCGCCCACCGCGGCGCAGGAGGGATCCGATGAGCGACCGAGCAGCTGGCGGCAACGCCACCTTCCGCTTCACCGACACCGCGGTCCTCTCCGTCAGCATCGCTGAGGCCCCCATCGTGGTCACCTCCGCGGAGATCGACGAGGCCCTGGCGGACACCTACGCGCGCCTCGATGTCCGCCCGGGACTCCTCGAGGGACTCGCCGGCATCGTCGAGCGCCGCTGGTGGCCCGAGGATGTGACCTTCGCGGATGCTGCTGCAATGGCCGGCGCCAAGGCGCTCGCAGACGCCGGGATCGAGGCCAAGCGCGTCGGGCTGCTCATCGACACCTCCGTGTCGCGGGGACACCTAGAGCCCTCGGCCGCGGTCGATGTGCACCATCAACTCGACATGCCCTCGAACTGCCTCAATTTCGACCTCTCCAATGCATGCCTGGGATTCGTCAACGGCATGCACCTTGCGGGGACGCTCATCGATGCGGGCCAGATCGACTACGCCATCATCGTCGACGGAGAGGGCTCGCGCGGCCTCCACGAGCGCACCATCGAGCGCCTGCAGCGCCCCGAAACCACGGTGGCCGACATCTTCGAGAACTTCGCCTCGCTCACCCTCGGCTCCGGTGGCGCCGCCAGGGTGCTGGGTCGCGGCCCGCGAGACACCGCC
>JBEGMG010000305.1:0-8146 GCA_041183165.1 Actinomycetota bacterium
GTACCGGTCATCTTGCCGAGGGTCGGAATTCCACCAGCGCTGAGCGCCGCGTGAATGAGACGCACGGTCGAAGATTTGCCGCGGGATCCGGTGACAAGCACTCTCAGCGGAATGCGTTGGAGTCGGGCGACATTGCGCCGCGACCAGCTGGCCCAGATGACCGCAACGGCGGCGAAGACCAAGAGCGCGAGGGCCGCGGAAATGGACTGCTGCGTCAGCAGATCGGACGCCGTTCGCTCCCAAAGATCCCCCACGGCCCCAGGGTGACACGCCTGGGTGCCGTGTCGGCCCACTTCAGCGACCCTGGGTCACGCGCCTCACGATCTGGGCCGCATGGGGTGCTGTCGCCAGTAGCCGGTCATAGGGCTCTTCCCTCAACTCCAGGACGATGCCGGGCTTGGTGCCGAGGAGGGCGCAGAAGTCGCTCCCTCCGCTGGAGCGCATCCGTCCCACGAGGATGACGTGCGGGATGCCGATGCCGGGCAACCGCCAGCCGCGCACGCGCGGCCACATGTCGGAGGAAGCCTCGGCATGAGTGATGTGATCCCAGGGGATGTCGAAACTGCCCTGGAAGGTGCAGAACCGCTCCCACCTGCCGAGCTGGACCGAGAGGTGCGTCGGCTCCATGACGAGATCGGCCATAGACACAGCGTGCCACCCTTCCCTCGGGTGTCTTCGGCCGCCGCCGTCGCACCCACCTGACATGCTCAGGGCATGGCTGGCCCGCGCACTCGCTCTCGAGCACCGGTGACCGTGCGCGTGCCCGAGGTAGCGGCACCGGACCGCCCGTGGTCTGCCACGGCCATCGAGCAGTTCCTGGGCTGTCCGCTGCGCTACTGGTGGCAGCGGATCGAGCGCTGGGAGACACCCTCGACCGCAGCGCTGGTCATCGGCCGTGCCGTCCACAGTGCGCTCGAGCACCTACTCGCGCTGCCTCCCGAGGAGCGCCTTCCCGAGCGAGCCGACGCCTACCTCGCGGACGCCCTCGCAGACGAACTTGCCTTGGTCGAGGGTCAGGGCATCGATGAGACCGAGGTGCGCGAGGGCAGTGCACGCGCCCTCGCGGCGTACTGGGCGACGGAAGAGCCGGCCACCATCGAGGTCGCACGGGACGGACTCGAGCGTGAAGTGCGTACCGACCTCGTGGGACTTCCCTTCCTCGGCCACATCGACCGCATCGCCGTCGCCGAGCCGGGACTGCGCGTGACCGACTACAAGACGGGTGCACCCAAGCCACGTTTCTGGTGGTCCTACTGGCGTCAGCAGCTCCTCTACGCGGCGGCTCTGGAGGGCACTGGCGAGCCCGTTGCTGAGATCGAGTTGCTCTATCTCAAGGATCCGCGTGCCGTGACCCGGCCGGTGTATCCCGCCGCGATCAGGCGTGCGCTCACCGATCTCGAGTCCGCGCACGAGCAGCGCGACGCCATGGCAACCGGGGGTGCGTGGGAGGCCAGGCCCGGACCACTGTGCCGGTATTGCGACTTCCAGCCGGTGTGTCCTGCGCAGCGCACCGGTGCGCCCAAGCCTGGGAGCGATGACAGCGATGCAGCGCTGAGGGAGCGAGGCCTTGTGCAACGCGGGGCGGAGATCGCCGCGCCGATGTCAGCCGCCGGTGACCTGCTCGACATTCTCGATGACGAGGTGCAGGGGTGAGCCAGGTCGAGATCCCGCCGTGGACGCCGCCGTGGCGCGTGGTGGTGCGTGACCGGCTCATCCGGGTGAGCGCAGCCCACGTGCGCGGGGAGGAGCGTTGGGAGTGCCCTACCCAGATCGCCGTGAAGGCAAGGCCCACCCTCCAGGTGGACCGCGATCCCTCGGTGCGTCCCACGTATCCGCCCTACCACTCCTTTGCACTCGGCCTCGCGCGAGATGCCGCCTACACGGTGATGGCCTCGGGCACGGATCCGGAGGTTGCGCTCGATCAGGTGTGTGCGACGTCGAGTGGCGACGTCGCCGATGCCGCTCGCACGGTCGCGCGGGAGGCACTGCAGGGCTATCTCATCGCCGTCGCGCGTTTGCGAGATACCGGGGAGCTGCCAACCGAGACCGTGGTGCGCGAGTTCTTCGCCGTCGATGAGATCGATGTGCGGATCGAGTGGTCGGCATGGGGTCTGATGCATGTGAGCCGCGACGGCGCAGTCCGCGAATTCCATGTCCTCACCTGGGAGCAGGCGGGTGCACGTCGCCGCGAACCGGCGTATCTCGCCGTCTATGCCCGTGTAGCCGCGGATGCGCTCATGAAGCAGGAGGGCAGCATCTGGCGTGAGCGTTGGGCGGCGGCCACCTCCCAGCCCGGCCCGGCTCAGCGCGTGCGCGTGCGCGAGATCGGCATGCTGGACGCGAGTGACGCGCTACTGCTCGACATCACGGCCGAAGAGGCTCGCGCACGCTTCTCCGAGCAAGTCTCCGAGCGCGTGCAGGTGCTGGGAGGAGGTGCGTTCAACCCTGGGTCGCGCTGCGCATCGTGCGCAGTGCGCTACGAGTGCCCGGGTGTGGCCCGCATGCCCGGCGTGCTCGGTGTCGCAGGTCCCGCGCTCTGGACGCGGGCCCTGAGCCCGGGCGACCTCACCACTGCGCGCACCTGCACATGGCAGGTCCACCTCGAGCGGGAGCTATCCCTGCCACGTGCTCGTCGCGAGACGACCGAGGCGATGGTGCGCGGCACCCATCTGCACACCTGGCTCGAGCACGCCCACGCCCGCCTCGTCGCGTGCACTCCCGATGATCTGCCCCTGCCCAGCGAGGGCCTGGGGGAGGTGGCTGAGCTGCTCGGCTGGGACGAGGCGACCTATATGGCCCTGCGCCCCTACCTCCTGCAGCACATCTCCGCATGTCCGCTGCACCGTGAGGATGTCGTTGCGGCCTACCCGGAGCAGTCGCTTACCGCCTGGGACACCGACGTCGACGTCGTCATGAGCACCCGCACGGACCTCGTGGTGGAGACGGGCGCCGGATACCTCGTTCGCGAGACCAAGAGTGTCGGCGCACACCACGAGATGCCGCAGACCGCCGCGGAGGTGTTCGAGCGCTATCCGCAGGTCGCGGTGGCACTTTGCCTGCTCGCCGATGGACTCGACCCGGTGACGGGAGCCGTGTCCCGCGACGCGCGCCCTGCGCGAGTGGAGGTCGAGATCCTGCGTCCCGATGGCCACGAGGTGCGGGGATTCGACACCTCGGATGCAGAGGCTGTGCTCATGGCGCGGGCGACGATCGCCGAGGCCATCGACACGATCCTCTACCTGCCCGCTGAGCCGCACGTGGGCCGGCACTGCTCGTGGTGCCCGGTGTCGAGGTGGTGCGTGGCCTATGCCGGTGACGCGCCCACAACTGCCGGTGAGGCGGAGCCCGGTGTTGACGGCGAGCGCCCCCGCATGTCACTGCTCGCCTACGCCGAAGCCGTGTCTATCGAAACCGATTCGGACATGCCCTTCTGAACTGGCTGGCGTGATCGAGGTGTGCCACGCTCACTCCATGCCGGAGTCCCCGACGCCCGAGACGGTCCCCGTCCCCTGGTCCGCTCGTCCTCCGCAGCGCTACGTCTTCGCAGCCCTGGCGGTCGTGATCGGGATCGCGGTCGTCGTTACGGCCCTCGCCTACATCCGGGCGGGGACGGGTGGGGTCGTGCCCTTCCTCATGATCACCGTCGGCCCGGTGCTCGCTGTGGTCTACGTCTACTACTTCGGCTTCCGCAAGTTCGACCAGCAGGACTAGCGCGCGCGAGCGGGCAGGGTGATGCGCGGATTGCCGCAGGCATTGGCCAGCACGCGCAGTGACGCCTGCTCCGTCTTGTCGACCGTGAGCCGCCAGCGCCACTTCACGGCGATCCACTCGCTCACGTAGGTGCACCTGTATGCCGTGCGCGGGGGCAGCCACTCGGCTGGATCCTGGTCCCCCTTCGAGCGGTTGCTGGATGCGGTCACCGCGATGAGGGATCCGGCGTACCCGAGGTCGTTGGCGAACTGCTCGCGTACCTCGGTGGTCCAGCGACGTGCGCCTGATGCCCAGGCCTCTGCCAGCGGGACCATGTGGTCGACGTCGAGTAGCGAAGGATCGCGCACTGTGACGCCGTCGAAGGCGGAGAACCACCGGCCCGTGCCGACGGGGCATGACGTGCCCGTGCTCGGGCCGCTGACCGCCTCAATCATGAGTACCCGGTCGCGCACGTCGCAGTCATCGCCGAGGTAGTCCCAGTGCGGGAAGAGGTCGCGGTCGTAGCCGGTGGTGCGCTCTGGCGCGACCGTGAGCGATCGCAGCACCGAGAGGAGTGAGCTCCCCTGAGCGCTCGCGGGAGATGCGGTGAGGAGCCCGATGGCAATCGCCGCTGCGCACGCCGCCGCAGCGCTGCGCACTCGTCCCCCCACGTGTGGACCCTAACTCGCCGGAGGACTGAGCCGCTCGGCGGCGACGTCTCGGGCGATATCGAGGAAGCGCGCAATCGCGGGAGTGCGCCGCTGCTCGGGTGCAAGCGCGAGCACGATGGATCGAGGAGCTATGGGCGGATCCGTGGGGAGGACGATCACCTCGGGATCGGTGAGATCCACGGCAAGCTGAGGCATGATCGCCGCTCCCATGCCATTTCGGACCATGGCCTGCTTCGCGCCGTTGTCGTTGGTGCGGAAGGCATAGGTCGTGGTGATACCAGCGTCCCTGAGGTGCTGGTCGATGTATGCCTGCGAAGTCCCGACGTGCTCTCCGATGAGGCCGAGGTCGGTGATCTCACGCAGGGTCACGGAGTCTGCACCGACATAGGGGTCACGGCGTGGCAGCACGGCGACGAAGGGGTCGGTGCCGAGGTCCACGAGGTCGATGGACGTGTCGTGGACTGGACCGGCGAGGAATGCGACGTCGATGTCTCCTGAGTGGAAGCGATCGATCAGCACGGAATTCTCATCCTCCTCGATCGCCCGCATGATCAGCCCAGGGATCTCCCGGCGCACGCGCCCGACGATGTCGGGGAGCAACTCGACGGCGACGCTCTGGAAGGTGCCGATGATGAGTCGACCCCCTGTGCCGGCGGCGATATCGGCGATCTCCTCGCGTGCGGCATCCAGGCGGTCGAGGATCACCTCGGCGTGGCTCAGCAGGGCGCGACCGACCGGGGTGAGGATGACCGGCTTCGGCCCGCCGGGGCGCTCGAACACTGCGCTGCCCACCAGAGCCTCGAGGCCAGCGATCTGCTGGCTGATGGCCGCCTGGGAGTAACCGAGGATGTCGGCTGCCCCTCTGAAGGTCCCCTCCTCGGCTACGGCGCGCAGGGCTTCGAGGTGTCGTACCTCGTAGCGAGGGGGACCGAAGGCCATGACATAAGTATAAGCGATCGACACGATGAGAATTCATCGCTTTACGTGATGGAATCCCCGACCTACTCTCAATGTGTCGGCACTTCCCACCGATGACACCGAGCCCGCTCAGGAACCGAGCACACGAAGGAGTAGTCATGACCCTCACGCGCACCTCTCTCGAGGGCCTGGCCCGCCGCGTCGCGGAGTCCGGCCTCACCGCCGCGACCCCCGGCGACCTCAACGTGCTGGCCGAGACGGCCGAGGTCATCGGGCTCAGCCCCGTCCTGGCCGAGGTCCTGGTGGACCCGTCCGAGCCGATCGTCGCTCGCGAGCGCGCCTTCAGCCTCATCGCCTGCGCCGTATCCGGCCAGGTCCGCAGCGGGGTTGCCCTCGCTGCCTGATTCTCGACGTGCGAAAGCGCCTGTCATCCTGCTCGGATGGCAGGCGTTTTCGATTCCGAGATCGATGCGTGGCTTGCCGCATACCCGGCACCGGACATCGACTACAGCGATGTCGAGTCTGTGCGCGCGCTCACGGCGCGCTACATGGCCGAGCATCGCGGGCCAGCAGCGCGGTGGCCGCGCGATGACGTGCAGATGGAATCGATCGAGATCGGCGGCGTCCAGGCGCTGATGTGGCGACCGCGCGATGCCGCCGACCCAGTGCCGGTCGTCCTCGCATTCCATGGCGGTGCCTTCATCGTCGGCAGTCCACTCGGGGCAGAGAGGATCGCCGTACCACTCGCTGCTGAGCACGACATATGCACGGTGAGCGTCGCCTATCCGCTTGCACCCGAGCATCGGGCACCGGTGGCGCGCGACGCAGCGCGGGCAGTGCTTGACGCCATTCACGGCTTGCCGGGCATCGAAGCGGAGCGAGTCGCCGTTCATGGCTCCAGCGCCGGCGCATCGCTTGCCGCAGGTCTCGCCCTGCATGCCCGCGACATCGGCGTTGGCCTGGCCCTGCAGTCCCTGTCGTGCCCGGCACTGGACTCCCGCTCTCCCTACTCAGCCGACCCGAGCCATTCGATGCGGGGCCTGTCTCCCACCCTCACGCGCCGATCCGTCGTGGCGATGTGGGAGCACTATCTCGGCGGTCAGCAGGCTCACTCGCCTGAGCTGCGCTACGCCGTACCCGCACTGGCGGAGGACCTCCGCGGGGTCGCCCCTGCGCACATCACTGTCGCCGAGTACGACGTCCTGCGCGATGAGGGACTCCACTACGCCCGGCGGCTCGGCGAGGCGGGCGTGCCCGTGGAGGTCGATCTCGTGGCGGGCACGGTGCACGGATTCGACGGGCTCCTGACGGACTCGCGCGTCGCCCGCACCGCGATCGATCGCCAGGTCAGCGCGCTCGCGACCGCTCTACGCTCTTGAGATCAGGAGGGTGTGGGTGATGGCGTCGGAATGATCGTCGTGGGGCAGTTGGACGAGAAGAACCCCTCCACGACGTCGACGCTGTCGACGAATGCCGGATCGCCGAACTGTGTCTCTGCCTCTGCGGCAAGGGGAGGCAGGTCACCGTTGCCGCTGATGACGTCACGCACGCGGTCCGCGAAGCGCTGGGAGACGGCCACGAATCCCTGCGCTTCCTGCGGCAGACCAGGGAGCTGATCGACGATCGCGCGGGCCGATAGGCCGAATTCGGCTGCGGCGGCACCTGCCGTGCCGGCATCCGATGCCTCGAGGGCCGTGGCCATGTCGCGGAAGGCCACCGAGTAGTCGGCGATGGCTCTGGCAGCAGACTCGCAGTCGATAGAGATGTTGTCGGCCGGGGAAAGGGTTGAGGCAGAGCCCCCGCATCCTGCGACTGCCAGGGCCGTGAGCCCGGCAGCCATGGCCAACCGCATCACCCGTTCACTGTAGGCGGGAGCGTGAGCCAAGGCGACATCAGGACGTGAGACTTGGCGCATTCCGCCCCGCACCCGGGGGACAGGGCCCTAGGGTCGAGGGGTCTCGTCCCGCCTACCACCGGAGCCACCGTGTCTGACATGTCGATCCCCGCCGGCCCTCCCAAGGACTACACCGCCCTCGCCATCATCGGCACGATCCTGAGCGCCTGCACGTCCTGCATCGGCCTCATCACCGGGATCATCGCCATCGTCCAGAACAACAAGGCAAAGAGCCTCTACGCCGCGGGTGATGTCGCGGGTGCCTATTCCGCAGCCAACACCGCCAAGATCCTGCTCATCGTGACCTGGGTTCTCGTGGTCGTCGGCCTGATCTTCAGCGGCGGACTCTGGATCTCGGGCAACTACCCCGGTCTCGGCTAGACCCTCGGGTCGCCGAGGTCCCTGCCCCGCGGGACCATCGGTCGGTGACCTCCGCAGTTGTCCTCGTCGTCGGCGCTGGGCCCGCGGGCTCGGCCGCTGCCGCTTGGTGCGCGCGGGCGGGCCTCGACACCGTCCTCCTCGATGCCGAGGAGTTCCCCCGCGACAAGCCGTGCGGCGACGGCCTGACCCCCCGCGCCATTGCCGAGCTCACCTCACTCGGTCTGGGCCCGTGGCTCGAGGGCCGTGCCCGCAATCGCGGGCTGCGCGCCGCGGGCTTCGGTCAGCTCCTCTACCTCCCATGGCCCGGAGGCAACCTCCCCGACTACGGAGGGGCCGCGCCGCGGCTGGAACTCGATGCGGCTATTCGTCAGGTGGCACTCGACTCCGGAGCGCAGGCCATCGAAGGCGCGCGCGCCGTCGATGTGACGCGAGAGGGCGACCGCGTCACCTCTGTCACCGTCAAGACACGCGACGGCGTTCGCGAGATCGCATGCCGCCGTCTCGTGGTTGCCGATGGCGCCAAGTCGCAGCTGGGGCGCGCGCTCGGTCGCGAGTGGCACCGAGACACGGCGTACGGAGTCGCCGCCCGCGG
>JBEGMG010000306.1:0-4879 GCA_041183165.1 Actinomycetota bacterium
TACACTCGTCCCGACCCCCCGCGCGGCGTCACCCCGCTGAATCCCCCAGGGCCGGAAGGCAGCAAGGGCAGGCGGGCTCTGTCGGGTGCGCGGGGGGTCCCCTGCTGTCCCCCTTCCGGACTAGGGTGACCGGGTGTCCACGGCCCTGTATCGCACCTACCGGCCGGGTCGTCTGGCCGACGTAGTGGGCCAGGAGCACGTCACCGAGCCGCTCTCGCGGGCCCTTGCCAGCGACCGGGTGCACCACGCCTATCTGCTGTCGGGACCGCGCGGCTGCGGCAAGACCTCGACCGCCCGCATCCTCGCCCGCTCGCTCAACTGTGCGCAGGGCCCCACGGCCGAGCCGTGCGGTGAGTGCCAAAGCTGCGTCGACCTCGCGCCCAACGGCCCCGGTTCCATCGACGTCATCGAACTCGATGCAGCCAGCCATGGAGGTGTCGATGACACCCGCGAACTGCGCGAGCGTGCGATGTTCGCCCCGGTCTCGTCCCGCTACAAGGTCTACATCGTCGACGAGGCACACATGGTCACCAACGCGGGCTTCAACGCGCTGCTCAAGCTCGTAGAGGAGCCACCGGACCACGTGCGCTTCATCTTCGCGACCACCGAAGCCGATAAGGTCATTCCCACCATCCGGTCGCGCACCTTCAACTACGCCTTCCGGCTCGTCCCCACCCGTGTCCTGCAGCAGCACCTCGCCACGGTGTGCGAGGCCGAGGGCGTGCCGGCCGACCCCGCAGCCCTTGCGCTGGTCGCGCGCAGCGCCGCCGGCAGCGTGCGCGATGCACTCTCGATCCTCGGCCAACTCATCGCCGGTTCCGGGCCAGAGGGCCTCACTCACGATGAGGTCTCCGCCCAGCTCGGCGTGACCGACGCAGCCCTCCTGGACGACACCGTCGATGCCATCGCGTCGGGTGAGGGCGCACGCCTCTTCTCCGTCATCGACCGGGTGATCGATGCCGGCCATGATCCGCGCCGCTTTGCCACCGACCTGCTGCAGCGCCTGCGCGATCTCATCGTCTTGTCGGCTATTCCCGGCGATGAGGCTCTGGCCATCCTCGATGCACCTGATTCGGAGATCGAGGTGATGCGCAGGCAGGTGGCCGGCCTCACGTTGGCCGAGTTGTCACGTGCCGCCGATCTCGTGAGCGACGGGCTCACTCAATTGCGCGGTGCGACAGCACCTCGACTCCACCTGGAGTTGCTCGCCGCCCGCCTGCTGCTGCCTTCCGCCGACTCCTCGCCCGCTGGCCTGGCGGTGCGTCTGGATCGCCTCGAGCGCGGTGCCCCCGCGGCTGCCGCCCCGGCTCCCCGGGCGGCACAGCCACGCGCCGCGGCCGCAGAGTCGCGTCGAGCTCCCGAGCCCGAGCCGAAGTCCGAGGCTCCTCGCGCCGAGGAGCCCGCTCGTCCCGCGCCTTCCGGCCCACCGGCGCCGCCTCGGATGTCTCAGGTCCTTGCCCACGCCGCCGAGCAGCCCGAGGCCGCTGCGGTGCCCGCACCCTCATCAGCCCCGAGCGGGGGTCCGAGTGCGAGCCTCGCCGATGTCACGACGATGTGGCCCGCGATCCTCGAAGGCTTGAAGTCGATGTCGCGTGTCGCCTGGATGGTCTTCAGCGACTCGCGTCCACTCTCCCTCGACGCCGGCGTACTCGCCGTCGGTGTCCCCGAGGAGAGCAAAGTGCGCAACGCGCGCGCGAGCGGTCACGCGGAGCGGCTGCGCCAGGTGATCATCGATGTCATGCATGCCGACGTCCAGGTCGACGTTGTGGCGACGGGTTCGGTCCCGGCCCCCGCTTCAGTGGAGGCCGCCGCGTCAGACGAGCCCAGCATCGATGACTCCGACAGCGAGGACGACGTGAGCGGTGAGGCTCTCGCCATGCGCGAGCTGGGGGCGACCGTCATCGGCGAGATCGAGCAGGGCTGAGATGTACGACGGCATCGTGGCCGACCTCATCGACGAGCTCGGCCGCCTCCCCGGGATCGGCCCCAAGAGCGCGCAGCGCCTCGCCTTCCACATCCTCCAGGCCGAGCCGGCCGACGTGCGCCGCCTGGCGGAGGTGCTCGTCGCCGTGAAGGAGCGCGCCCGCTTCTGCTCGACCTGCGGTCACGTGACCGAGGAGGAGGAGTGCCGGATCTGCCGTGACCCCCGTCGTGATCCGCACTCGCTCTGCGTCGTCGAGGAGTCGCGGGATGTGATCGCCATCGAGCGCACCGCCGAATACCGCGGCCGCTACCACGTGCTCGGCGGGGCCATCAGCCCGATCGACGGCGTAGGACCCGATGACCTGCGCATGCGCGAGCTCATGCAGCGTCTCGCCGACGGTCAGATCACCGAGGTGATCATCGCCACCGATCCCAACCTCGAAGGCGAGGCGACCGCGACCTATCTCGCGCGCATGCTCACCCCCCTTGGTCTCGAGGTGACGCGACTCGCAAGTGGCCTGCCCGTCGGTGGGGATCTGGAGTACGCCGACGAGGTCACCCTCGGGCGTGCCTTCGCGGGTCGTCGTCGGGTTGACGGCTAGGCACGACGAGACCGTTCCGCTTGAGGCTGCGGGTCGCGCGACCGTGGACGGCCGATAGACTGACTGCTCCGCCGTTGGTGCCCGTCCCGTCGGGGGCGGCCGGTGTGCTGGCCAGGAGCCGATGTGGGCCTCGTCGTGCAGAAGTACGGAGGCTCCAGCGTGGCAAACGCTGAGAGCATCCGTCGCGTCGCAGCGCGCATCGTGGCGACCCATCGTGCCGGTCACGGCGTCGCTGTCGTCGTCTCGGCGATGGGCGACACCACTGATGAGCTCCTCGATCTCGCCGAGCAGGTCTCCCCGAGCCCTCCCGGTCGTGAACTCGACATGCTGCTCACCGCGGGTGAGCGCATCTCCATGGCCCTGGTCGCCATGGCCATCAACGACCTCGGCGAGGAGGCTCGCTCCTACACCGGATCCCAGGCCGGGCTCATCACCGATTCCTCGCACGGTGCCGCGCGCATCATCGATGTGACGCCGGGGCGCATCCAGGAGGCTCTGGCCGCGGGTGCTATTCCGATCGTCGCTGGCTTCCAGGGCGTCGCCCAGGACACCAAGGACATCACCACCCTCGGTCGCGGAGGCTCCGACACGACCGCGGTCGCACTCGCCGCGGCTCTCGGCGCGGACGTGTGCGAGATCTACACCGACGTCGATGGCGTCTTCAGTGCCGACCCCCGCGTCGTGCCCAAGGCACGCCAGCTCCCCGTCGTCACCTACGAGGAGATGCTCGAGCTGGCTGCTGCCGGCGCCAAGGTCCTCCACCTGCGTTGCGTGGAGTACGCACGACGATTCGACCTGCCCATCCACGTGCGGTCATCCTTCTCCGACCGCGAGGGCACCTATGTCCTGTCCGAGGCCGCGATCGCGGCCCGAATCGCCGCGGGAGGCGACATGGAGCAGCCGATCATCTCCGGCACGGCCGCCGACCTCAACGACGCCAAGGTCACCGTGGTCGGGGTGCCCGACCGCCCGGGCGAGGCCGCCGCGATCTTCAGTGCGCTTGCCGATGCCGGCATCAACATCGACATGATCGTCCAGAATGTGTCCGCCGCCTCGACCGGTCGCACGGACGTGACCTTCACGTGTCCTCAGGGATCCATGGGCAAGGCGACCAGTGCACTCGAGGCTGTGCGCTCGCAGATCGGCTTCGAGGATCTCCTCACCGACGAGGGCATTGCCAAGATCTCACTCGTCGGAGCCGGGATGCGCTCGCACCCCGGTGTCTCGGCCACCTTCTTCAAGGCACTTGCCGACGCGGGGGTCAACGTCGAGATGATCTCGACATCCGAGATCCGGATCTCGGTCGTGACTCGGGCGGACGTGGCGCAGCAGGCCGTGCAGGCCCTGCACACCGCATTCGGGCTCGACGCCGACGGTGAGGCCGTTGTCTACGCCGGGACCGGGCGATGAAGGCCAACCCGACAGTCGCTGTCGTCGGTGCCACGGGCCAGGTGGGCGGGGTCATGCGACGCCTGCTGGAGGATCGCGATTTCCCCGTGGGCCAGATCCGCTACTTCGCGTCGGCGCGCTCAGCTGGCACGACGCTGCCGTGGAAGGGCACCGAGGTCGTCGTCGAGGACGTCGCCACCGCAGACCTGTCGGGGATCGACATCGCCCTCTTCTCCGCTGGCGGATCGACGTCCAAGGAGTACGCGCCGAAGTTTGCCGAGGCGGGAGCCGTCGTCATCGACAACTCCTCGGCCTGGCGCATGGACCCCGATGTCCCGCTCATCGTGAGCGAGGTCAATCCCGAGGCGATCAAGGACGCCCGCAAGGGCATCATCGCCAACCCCAACTGCACGACCATGGCCGCGATGCCCGTGCTCATGCCGTTGCACAGGGAGGCTGGCCTTCAGCGCCTGGTGGTGAGCACCTTCCAGGCCGTCTCCGGGAGCGGCCTGTCTGGAGTAGAGGAACTCGAGACACAGCTCCGCGCGGTGATGGGCGGCGATGTGACCACCCTCGTCCACGACGGGTCGAGCGTGGCCTTCCCCGAGCCCAAGAAGTACGTGCGCACCATCGCCTTCGACGTCGTACCGATCGCGGGTTCGATCGTCGATGACGGTCTCGGTGAGACGGACGAGGAGAAGAAGCTCCGCAACGAGAGCCGCAAGATCCTCGGCATTCCCGACCTGCTCGTGTCGGGCACCTGCGTCCGAGTGCCGGTCTTCACCGGTCACTCGCTCTCGATCAACGCGGAGTTTGGCCGTCCGCTGTCGCCCCAGAGGGCAACCGAGATCCTGTCCACCGCCGAGGGCGTAGTGGTCACCGACGTGCCGACCCCGCTGCAGGCTGCCGGTGCTGATCCCTCGTTCGTTGGCCGCATTCGCTCCGACGAAGGTGCTCCCGATGGT
>JBEGMG010000307.1:0-7277 GCA_041183165.1 Actinomycetota bacterium
GCCATCGACTCCACCGCGCCCCAGGGCCCGCCGAGGAGCACGCGCAGGGGGTGGCGGTCGTCGATGGGCTCGGCGTCCGGGCCGTTCACCTGAGGTGCCTCGCTCACGCGCCCAGACTATCGCCGCGACTCGATGTCCCCCCGGGCCGTACTGTGTCGCCATGACGCCCCGCGTGCTCACCGCTCTTTCGGCTGCTTCGCTCCTTGTGGCTGCGATCGCAATCCCGATGAGCAGCGCTGTCGCCGCCCCGCAGGCCCCGGAGCCGAGATCCTCAGACGGCTCCGTCGTCGATGTCACGCCGACGACGGCGACTCTCAACGCCAAGAAGCGGCACACCGACTTCTTCGTCGCCTCCTTCAATGCCGAGGCGGGTGAGAAGCGATTCGTCGGGACGGAGCTCGTCGTGCTCGACGCCAAGGGGACCTCGCCCAATGAGCTCTTCCTCGGAGTCACGCTCTCCTGCACGAGCCCTTCGGGTCGGGTGACTTCTGCTGAGGCGGGCCGCAACATCTGGCCCGCGGGCTCGTCCTTCATGATCCCGGTGGGCTTCACCTTCGTCACGGACGTGGCAGGCCTCCATAGGTGCGCGGCGACCGTGATGATGTGCGATCCGGGCAATTGCGCGTCCCCGACGGGGGAGGGCACGGTGCGCATCGTCACCCAGTCCATGGACCCCAAGACGTTCTCGATCCTCTACGTCAGTGCTGCTCTTCCGACGTGGGCGAGCAGCGTTCGCGTGCCAGCGGGAGGTGACCAACTCATCCCGTCCGGCGCGTCCTTCACCATGAAGGGCACCATCGATCTCAACGGGGCGAGCGATCCCGTCCGCATGGGTGGGATCTTCTCGATCACCAACTGCATAGAAAAGGCCTATCCCAATTCCTGCGCGAAGGCAACCAAGCCCAAGATCCAGGGTTCTGCCTCGGCGACCATCATCTTCACGGCGGTGCAGGAAGCATTGACTCCTGGCGCGAAATGCACCACGGCCACAGCCCGATCTGCACAGGGGGCGGGTACCCAGAGGATCACGTGGCAGCAGCACCATGCTGTGAGGAGCGTCTACATCCCGAACTTCGATCTCGTGGAGACCGCGGGCTGCGGTACTAAGGTCGACGTGACGGTCACCGTCAAGGCCGGGAAGGGCAATGCTCTGGCGCTCGAGTCGGGCACCAAGGCCAAGGCCACCAGCGTGCTCTACGCCATCCCCGGGGACATCATCCCGAGCTAGGAGCTAGTCCCGGCGCGCGGACGCGCCTCGTGGCCAGGCTCGTCGTACCGTTAGCCCATGAGCAGCACGACGTCCGAGCCGATAGCCGACGCCGATCCCCTCGATGAGTGGCGAGCGGGCAAGGTTCGGCGCCTGGACCGCACGACGTCCTGGATCCTCATCGTCGGCGGCATCCTCGGGCTCATCGCGGCCTTCGAGCTCACGGTCGAGAAGGTGCGGGTCCTCGCCGACCCGACGTATGTCCCCGCCTGCGATCTCAACCCGGTGCTTTCCTGCGGATCAGTGATCATTACGCCGCAGGCTGAGGTCTTCGGCTTCCCCAATCCCGTCCTTGGTCTCACGGGCTTCGCCGTCGTCATCACCCTGGGCGTGCTCCTTGCCGGTGGGGTTGCCATGCCGCGATGGGTGTGGCTTGGCCTCAATGCGGGCGCGCTGCTCGGCTTTGGCTTCGTGCAGTGGCTGGTGTGGCAGAGCCTCTACTCCATCGGCTCCCTGTGCCCCTGGTGCATGGTGGTGTGGACCGTCACCGCACCCATCTTCGTGTGGGTGACGTCGGCCAATCTCCTCTCGGGCCGCCTGCCGACACCGGCTTCATGGAGCAGTGCGGTGTCGGCGCTCGTCGGCCTGCGCGGTCTCATCCTCGCTGCCTGGTACGTCATCGTCCTGGGGCTGATCTTCGTGCGCTGGCAGGACTACTGGCTGGGTTCGATCTAGTCGACCGCGACGTCCTAGGCCTTGATGCGCGAGTTGTCGGGGTCGTACATCGGGCGCAGCGAGGCGGCCGCGGGGTAGCGGGTGCCTGCGACGTCGATCTCCCAGGTGCCGGAGTTGATGACATCAGGAGTCACCGGCTCCCCGGTCTCGATCATCGCCAGGCCCACTGCGCCGCCGAGCGTGTGCCCGTAGCTCGCGGCTCGGACGTAGCCCACGGGTACGCCGTCGCGGTAGACGACCTCGCCGTGGAACATCAGCGGTTCCGGGTCGAGGATGCGCACCTGGGCAAGGCGTCGCATGAGCGGGCCCGACTCCTTGAGCGCGACCACCGCATCGCGACCGATGAAGTCCTTGTCCATCGCCACGGCGAAACCTAGTCCGACCTCGAGCACCGAATCGGTGTTGTCGATGTCGTGTCCGTAGTCGCGGTAGGCCTTCTCCATGCGCAGGCTCGACAGCGCCTTAAGCCCGGTATGCCGCAGGTCGACGGCACGCCCTGCCTCGGTCAGCCGCTCATAGGCATGCACGGCCTGCTCCGCGGGGACGTAGAGCTCGTAGCCGAGCTCCCCGAGGTAGGTGATGCGCACGCAGAGTGCGCGAGCGAAGCCCAGGTCGATCTCGCGCGCGGCGCGGAAGGGGAAGGCGTCGTTGGACATGTCGACCGAGGTGATGGACTGGAGCAACTCGCGAGAGCGCGGTCCCTGGATATTGATCTGGGCGTACGCCGAGGTCATGTCGGTGACGTAGGCCCGGTCATCGACCATGTGGCGCCTCATCCACGTCTCGACGTGGCGGTGCGCCGTATCGGAGGCGACCACCCAGAAGCGATCGTCGTCGAGCTTGGTCACCGTGAGGTCGGCCTCGAGGCGACCGGCCTCATTGAGCCACTGGGTGTAGGTGATGACCCCGGCATCCCCATCCACGCGATTGGCGGAGATCCGCTCCAGCGCACGGCCCGCGTCCGGACCCTGGACGAGGAACTTCGCCATGAACGCCATGTCCATGAGGCCGACGCCTTCGCGGACCGCGCGATGCTCCTCGGCCCAGTAGGGGAACCAGTTCTGCCGGCCCCAGGTCAGTTCCTCCACGACCGGCTCGACGCCTGCGGGAGCAAACCAGTCGGCGCCTTCCCAGCCGGAGACATCGCGGAAGTAGGCACCCGCTCCGGCCAGGCGATCGTGGATAGGCGAGCGCTTGACTCCGCGAGCCGTCTGCATCGACTTCCCGGGGAAGTGGGTCTGGTAGACCATGCCCAGCGACTCGACCGTGCGTGTGGCGCGGTACTCCGGCGAGGTCTGATAGGCGTGCAGCCTGTCGATGTGCATGCCGGTGACATCGATGTCGGGGAGGCCATCGACGATCCAGGTCGCGATCGCGCGGCCGATTCCGCCACCCGTGAGGATGCCGATCGAGTTGAGTCCGGCGGCGACGAAGTAGCCGCGCACCTCCGGAGACTCGCCGACGACGGGGGAGAGGTCGGGGGTGAAGGACTCCGGTCCGCAGAAGAACGTGCGGATGCCCACCTCGAGCGAGGCCGGCACGCGTGCCATGGCCTTCTCCAGATACGGACCCATGCGATCCCAGTCCGGAGGGAGCGTGAGGAAGGAGGCGTCCTCCGGGATCCCATCGACCTGCCAGGGTGCGCAGACCGGCTCGAAGAGACCGATCATGAGGCCGTCGCCCTCGGGCCGGTAGTAGCCGTAGGAGCCGGGATCCTCGAGCACGGGCAGGTCCGGATCGAGTCCGGGAATCGGGTCGGTGAGCAGGTAGTAGTGCTCCGCTGCCTGGTTGGGCACGGTCACGCCGGACTTCGCGGCGAGCTGCCGGGCCCACATGCCCGCGCAGTTGACGACGTACTCGCACTCGATGTCGCCCTGCTCGGTGCGTACGCCGACAACGCGGCCATCCTTGACGAGTACGTCGAGGACGGGCGTGCCTTCGAGGATGGTCACGCCCTGCATGCGCGCACCCTTGGCGAGTGCCATCGTGGCATCGACAGGATTCACCCGACCGTCCTGCGGCATGTAGAAGCCGGCGAGCAGGTCGTCCGTGCGGGCAGGCGGGAAGAGATCGGCCACCTCGCGGGGAGAGATCTCGTGCACCTCGGTGCCCATGAGTCGGTTGAAGGCCGCCACGCGTCGGTATTCCTCGAGCCTGCCCTCGTCGGCGGCGACCTCGACGAGACCGATGGGCGCGAAGCCGGTCGACTGGCCGGTCTCCGCCTCCAGGCGGCTGTAGAGATCGCGTGTGTAGTGGCGCATGCGAGTCGAGGTTTCGGAGAAGGATCCAAAGGTCACCATGAGGCCGGCCGCGTGCCAGGTGGTGCCGGACGTGAGCCGGTCGCGCTCGAGCAGGACGGTCTCGGCGCCCCAGCCCATGTGCCCGAGGTGGTAGGCCACGGAGGCCCCGATGATCCCCCCGCCGATGACGACGACGCGGGCTCGGGAGGGCAGATTCGATGCTGACGCCATGACGCCAGACGCTATCGCCTGCGCACTTCGCAGAAGCGGCCCCGCCGACCCCTCCGGGCACCTAGCGTGACCCCATGGGTGCTGTATCCGGATCCGAGACCGTGACGATCAACGCTCCGCTCGATGACGTCCTCGCGGTCATTCGCAATATCCCCGGCCAGGTGGAGTGGTTCCCTGGCTGCGTTTCGGCGCAGGTGCTCTCCTCGGACGCCGCTGGCCTGCCCTCTCGCGCGCGCCAGGTCAACGACGTCAAGGTGGCCAAGGACGAGTTCGAGGTCGACTACGCCCACACGGACTCGGGCATGTCGTGGAAGCTCGTCGCGCCGAGCAAGGCGCAGAAGGACGCCAGCGGGTCATGGTCGCTCGTGTCCAAGGGCGCGGGCACCGAAGCCACGCTCGCGCTGTCGATCGATCCGTCGCTTCCTCTGCCGGGCTTCCTCATGAAGAAGACGCTCGGCGACACGCTCAAGGGCGCCACGAAGGGGCTCAAGAAGCACTGCGAGCGCTAGTCGAGGATCGCGTGCTCCTCGACGGGCATGCGCACGCGCGAGGAGACATGCGCGAGTGAGTCCGCGGCGACGGCCTTGCCGATCTCGGTGGCGTACGCCGCATCCGCTGCATCGGCCGAGTCGAACCACAGCTCGGCGATGCCATCGAAGGGGGCACCGTCCTCAAGCAGGTTGAAGCGGATCCTGCGAACGCCGGGGAGGGTGCGGGCAAGTGGAGCGTGCTCCTGGGTCCACCACTGCGCGAACTCGTCGTGGCTCATGTCGTCACGGCGGACCAGGCCGATCATCACCTTCATCTCAGGCTCCCGGCTTCTTCACGCGCGCATGCGGGCGACCGCCGGTGGAGAGCACCAGGGCGATGAGGATCTCGTCGTCGCGTGGGGCGTCAGAAAGAGCGATCTCGGCGGAGTCCATGTCGTCGAAGACCCAGCGGTCGTCCTTGTTGCCGATGGGCATGGTGATCGCGGCTCCCGGGACGCCGACCTTCTTGGTGCCCGGGATGATGTCCGCCCCGCCCCCGATCGCCGCGCGCACCGGCGCGCCGAAGCGAGGGTGCAGTACGGCGGCTGTGTGCTCCAGCTCGCCGCGTGTGCCGACAATTGCTCCCTTGCCGTAGCCACGCACCTGGTCTGGGGTGACACCGGCGCTGGCGAACACCTCCAGAGCGCGCTGCACCAGGACGCCCGACACCTCGGCGCTCATCTCCTCGAGCTCGCTCAGATCGGCCACGAGCGGACGACCCGCGAGCGGGTTGGTGACCACCGCGGCCGCCACGACCTTGCGCGTGGGCGGTGAGACGGGGGCTCCCGCCTCGGAGTGGACCTCGGTGAGCGTGACGCTCAGGACTCGCATGTCCATGGGACTCCTTCTCGACGAGCGCACACTCTGTCAGATCGTCCGCGACCGGCGGGCTTTGAGGGCGAGACCGATGAATCCCGCGCTCACCGCCAGCGAGGCGCCGATCGCACCGGCCGCCGCGGCCGGCTTCGTGCGCCCCGTCGTGAGCGGAGCCGCAGCCGCTGCCGCGTCCAGGATCTCGGTCGCGGCATTGATCCAGGCCACCCGCTCGAGGCGACGGGGATCATGTCGCGCCTCCCACACCAGGACGCCGAGCACTGCATTGCGCACGGCGAAGAGGCGCGCGAAGTAGCGCAGCGTGGGGGAGTCCTCGGACTCCTCGATGCCGAAGGCCTTGAGCAGCGCCCCCGGGGCGAGCCCGGCGGCCGCCCCGACTCCGACGCGTTCGGCCAGCATCGCTCCGGCGTAACCGGTCAAGGACATGGCACTCCCCTCATCGATGGAGGCACCACTGTGCCACCGGGCTAAGGTCGGGTAGCCCGACAGGGGCGGCTGGGCCGACCCGCCGGGCCCTGTCGTTCCTCGGAAGGGATGCCCATGCAGGAGCGCATGCTCGGCCAGCTCGGAGTCAGTGCCATCGGTCTCGGCTGCATGCCGATGTCGTGGGCCTATAACGTCGTCGACGCCGATCCCGCCGAGGTGGAGGCCACCTTGCACCGGGCGGTCGACCTCGGCATCACGCTGCTCGACACCGCCGATGTCTACGGGCCCTTCACCAATGAGGAGATCATCCGCGAGTACGTCGTGCGCGCGGGCCTACGCGACCGCGTGGTCATCGCGACCAAGGCAGGACTCGTGCCGATCGACGCGACAACCTATGGGCGTGACGGGAGCCCCGAGCACATCCGCGCCGCATGCGACGCATCGCTGTCGCGACTCGGCATCGACACGATCGACCTCTACCAATTGCATCGCGTGGACCCTGAGGTGCCGATCGAGGAGACCTGGGGCGCGATGGCCGAGCTGGTGACGGTGGGCAAGGTCCGCTACCTGGGCCTGTCCGAGGCGACCGCTGAGGAGATCCTCGCGGCGGATGCGGTCCATCCGGTGTCGAGCGTGCAGAGTGAGCTCTCGCTGTGGACCGATGAGAACGTCGTCAACGGCGTGCTTGGACTCACTGAGGAGCGCGGTATCGGGTTCCTCGCCTACTGCCCGCTCGGGCGGGGATTCCTCACCGGTGCGCTCACTGCGGAGACGATCGGCGAGGGTGACTTCCGCTCCGCGAATCCGCGCTTCACCCCGGAGGCGATGGCGGCCAACTCCGCGATTGTCGATGGCGTGCGCATGGTCGCCGAGCGTCATGGAGTGACCGCTGCGCAGGTGTCGCTCGCCTGGGTGCTCGCACAGGGCGAGCATGTGGTGCCGATTCCGGGCACCAAGCGCCGGCGTTGGCTGGAGGAGAACGCCGCGGCCGTGGATGTCCATCTGAGCGCCACCGACCTGGCGGACCTCGCGGCCCTGCCCCGGTCGGTGGCTCCGCGCTACTAACTAGACGAG
>JBEGMG010000308.1:0-3927 GCA_041183165.1 Actinomycetota bacterium
AGGTAGGGAAGGCCACGTGACACGAGGTCGCGGTCAAGTCGCGGTACGCCGTGTTCACTGAGCAAGGTCGTGACGCCCGACACGTTTGCTAGGTCGATTTCGCCGACTCCATTTCCCCGAAGGAGTGGGTTGATCACAGTGTGAGTGAACCGTCGCACACACCATGCCACGCCAGCACTGACGATACGAATATCGAAGTCCAGACGGCGAAGGCCAATGAGTAGTTCGCACGCTTCTTGCCTCAGGGTGAGCCCAAGCGCTGCTTGGTCGGTGTGGCGTACGAGTTCGGCCAGGGACGATCCCGCGAAGGCCTGGGCGAGGAGCAGCGCGCCGGGATAGTGCCCCCACGGCACATCAGCCGATGCGCAATCCGCGACGGCCCGGTAGTACTCCGTCGGTGCAGCGTCGAATGACAGGCCGTCGAGCGAGGGCCACTCCGGGTGGTCGGGCAGCGACCGGTTGTCGACGCACCACTGGAAGACGGCTTCCGTGATGTCTTCATGGATGAGCGTTCCGTCGAAGTCGAAGATCGCCAGCTGGCCCGGTGCATCCGTTAGGTCATCGAGGATCGCGGACACGCGTGTCGATGGGGAGTTCACGCTCACAGGCTAGTGACTGCATCCGCGTTCCTGTGCCTGTGTGAATCCAGTGATCGCATCCCCGTGCGCAGCACATGCTCACGGAAGCCGATCAGTCCGGAATCTCCTCGTGGCGGGGCGCTGAGTCTTACGCTGGCCCGGTGACCGCCACCGCACCTGCTCCCGTGAAGCGTCGGCGCTGGCCCTGGGTCCTCGGCATCCTCGCGATCGTCCTCCTTCTCCTCCTCGCCACGATCTCGTCCTTCCTGCAGTGGACGGTGAAGCGCAGCTGGCCGCAGACGTCCGGCACCGTTGCAGTGGCCGGACTCGCGGCACCGGTGGACGTCGTACGCGACGAGCTCGGCATCCCGACGATCTACGGCGACAGCCTCGCTGACCTGATGTACGCCGAGGGCTATGTGCACGCGCAGGACCGCTTCTGGGAGATGGACGTCCGACGCCACATCACCGCCGGGCGTCTCTCGGAGATGTTCGGCAAGAGCCAGGTGCCCACCGATGCCTTCCTGCGCACCCTCGGGTGGAGGCGCATCGCGGAGCAGGAGGTGCCGATGCTCAGCGACACCTCACGCCTCATGCTCGAGTCCTACGCCGCGGGCGTCAATGCCTACCTCACGGGGCGCGCCAAGTCGGATATCAGCCTGGAGTACGCCGTCCTGGGGCTCACCAATCCGGGCTACCTGATCGAGGAGTGGACGCCCGCCGACTCGGTTGCGTGGCTCAAGGCCCTGGCGTGGGATCTGCGCGGCAACATGACCGAGGAGATCTACCGCGTCGTGCTCGCATCGGTCACATCGGTGGAGCAGGCCGAGCAGGTGTTCCCGCCGTATCCCTTCGACCGCAACCGGCCGATCGTCGAGGGCGGAAGCGTGGCGAACGATGCCTACACACCGGCGGCCGTCGGACCTACCGCCACTGCGGCGGCGGCCGCCATGCGCGTCACTCCGGAGGAGGTGCCGGGTATCGCCGGCACCCTTCAGGGTGTGCTCGCCGCATCATCGCTCCTGGATCCCTGGCTCGGTGAGAGTGGCAAGGGCATCGGCTCCAACTCCTGGGCAGTCGATGGTCGCTATACGACGACGGGCAAGCCGATCCTCGCCAACGATCCGCACCTCGCACCGAGCATGCCGAGCCTGTGGTACCAGGCCAACCTGCGTTGTCGCACGGTCACGCCCGAGTGCCCCGTGGCCGTGGGCGGCTGGACCATGGCGGGTCTGCCCGGTGTCTTCATCGGTCACACCGATCGATTTGCGTGGGGATTCACCAACACCGGTCCCGATGTCACCGACCTCGTGCTCACCAAGGTCGAGGGCGATGCCTATGAGTACGACGGAGAGCTCGTGCCGCTCGACGTCCGCACCGAGCGCATCCAGGTGGCGGGCGGTGACCCGGTCGACATCACCATCCGCTCGACCGAGTCCGGCCCGATCATCTCCGACGTCATCGAGGCGGGGGAGAACTACGTCACGATCGGGGCCGAGGCTCCGGTGCCGGCACCCGGATACGCCGATGTGGGTGATCCGGGCAGTGACTACGCCGTCGCACTGCGCTGGACCGCGCTGGAGCCCGGCACGACGTTCGATGCCTTCGCACTGCTCAACAGCGCCCAGGACTTCGCGGCCTTCCGTGAAGCGGCATCGATCCTCGAGGTGCCGGCGCAGAACCTCCTCTACGCCGACATCGACGGCAACATCGGCTACCAGATGCCCGGCGTCATCCCCATCCGCGAGGGGTACGACGGCAAATGGCCCGTGCCCGGCTGGTCCAGTGAGCTCGGCTGGAATGGACACATCCCCTTCGAGGCATTGCCCTGGGCCTACAACCCGCTGGAAGGCTGGATCGTCACCGCCAACCAGGCGGTCATCGGGCCGGAGTATCCCTACTTCATCACCGACGACTGGTCCTACGGCGCGCGCAGCCAGCGCATCGTCGATCTGCTCACCGCGCAGATCGAGGAGGGGCGCGCCTTCACCGTCGAGGACATGCAGGCGCTTCAGATGGACAACTGGAATTCCAACGCGGACTTCCTCGTGCCGCGCATCGCTGACATGCCGGTGCAGGAATCGACACGTGCCGGTATGGCGCTGCTCGGCGGGTGGGACTACCAGCAGGGCATCGATTCAGCCCCCGCTGCTTACTTCAATGCCTTCTGGCGCCAGCTGATCACGCGCATGTTCGATTCCAAGACCGGCACGGAGATCACCTCGGCGAGCGGCGACGACCAGTTCTTCGAGGTGATCCGCACCCTCTGGGACCGCCCCGATGACCCCTGGTGGGATGACCCGCTCACGGCCGAGACCGAGGGCCGTGACGCCGTCGTCACGGCCAGTCTCGACGCGGCGTATCAGGACATGATCACGCTCCAGGGCGATGATCCGTCTGCCTGGGCGTGGGGTGAACTCCACACGCTGCTGCTGCAGCACGGCACCCTGGGCGCATCGGGCATCGCGCCCATCGAGGCGCTCTTCAACCGCGGGCCCATCACGACGGCCGGCGGCAGCGCCATCGTCAACGCGACGGGGTGGACGCCGAGCGAGGGCTTCGAGGTCACCTGGGTGCCGAGCATGCGCCAGGTGGTCGACCTGGCGAACTTCGACAACTCCACATGGGTCAATCTGACGGGCAATAGCGGTCACGCCTTCAATCCGAACTACGAGGACCAGGTCGCGGCGTGGCAGACGGGGGAGCAGTTCCCGTGGGCGTGGAGTGCTGAGGCGATTGATCAGTCCGAGGAGGCGACGCTCACGCTGACTCCGGCGGGCTAGCGTTCTTTGCCCTGAATCCGCTACCCGGTGGCACTTTCGGAGCGGAGAACCCCACTGCGCTGCGCAGGGCGCAGGCGCAGTCCTGCGGAATAGAGCGCGAGCACGATCTCGCGGCTGGTCACGACGATCGCCCCCTCTTCGATGGCGACCGGCCGGGCTTCCTCGGGGATGTCGTAGTGGTCCCCCTGGAACGCCCGACGGGGTACGCCGATCCACTCGGCGAAGGCATGGAGCTCATGCAGTGACGTGTCGCTCACCAGATGGCACCACAGGCGTCCGCGCCAGTGCCAGTGCGCTTCATCGAGGAGCAGGGCCACGGGGCGAGGCTAGTGCGTCGAGCCCACCCAGCACAGGGCACCGAGGTAGGCGCGGACACAGATGTTGACCCAGAGCAGCAGCGTGAAGACGAGGACGATCCCGGCAGACACATCGGGGTTGATGAGCGCGCCGACGTAGGTGTAGAGCAGGAAGAAGTTGGCCGCGACGACGATCACGGCGACGAGGGCCGCTGCAGTGATGGAGCGCCGCGGCAAACCACCGAGGATGGTGCGCACGACGAGCAGCAC
>JBEGMG010000309.1:0-7074 GCA_041183165.1 Actinomycetota bacterium
CGGAGATCGCGGGCGTGATCACGCCATCGCCGTAGAAGAGTGCCGCGCCAAGGACACCGAAGACCATGATGATCGTCGCCGACCTCGCCCGCCGCACGACGGTTGTAGCAAGCGATGCGAGCGACATGATGCCGCCCTCGCCCTCGTTGTCCGCACGCATCACGATGAGGACGTACTTCACGGAGACGATCACGGTGAGGGTCCAGAAGACGAGCGAGAGGGCACCGAGCACCCGCTCGGTCGTCACGGGGATGTCGTGGGCCCCAAGGAAGATCTCGCCGAACGCGTAGAGCGGGCTCGTGCCGATGTCGCCGAACACGACACCCAGGGAGCCAAGGGCGAGAATCCCCGTGGACGCTCTGCGCTGCTTCACGTTGAGGGACCCTAGGGCTGGCGGGGCAGTCCCGTGGCAACTTCACCGAAGCGTCACACCCGGGGGTCCCCCTCACTAGCCTCCCCGGGGGAGGTGCCATGAACGCGGCGAGTCGCATCCCGCGCTCAGCGTGGGTCGTTGCCCTCAGCGCGGCCACCCTCGGGGTCATCTACGGCTACGACAGTTCCAACGTCGCTGGTGCCCAGCTGTACTTCCAGGACTACTTCGGCCTGCGAAGCGACGACGGGGCCGTCGAGACCATCGTGACCGCGACGGTCTACGGCGAGCTGCTCGGCGTCCTTGCCGGTGGATTCATCATCAATCGTCTCGGTCGCAAGCCGACCATCGTCATGGTCGCCTGCGGGTACGTCGTCTTCTGCCTCGCGAGTGCGTTCGCCGTTTCGCCCTTGATGCTCGGGGTGGCACGCCTGCTCCTGGGCATCATGATCGGCATCTCGCTCGTCGCGGTCCCGATCTTCGTGGCGGAGTCAGCGCCCGCACGCATCCGCGGAGCGACTCTCGTCGCCTACCAGGTGGCCGCAGTGGTCGGCCTCATCCTGGGATATCTCGCCGCACTCGCGCTGAGCGGTGTCACCGAGTCCCTCAGTTGGCGCGTGATGCTCGGGCTCGCAGCACTTCCTGCGCTTCTCCTCATCCCGGCGCTGCTGCGCCTGCCTGAGACCGCCCGCTACCTCGTGCTCCGGGGACGCATCGAGGAAGCCCGGGTGTCCCTGAGCCGGACTACTGCGGGCGAGGACGTGGACTCGGTACTGGCCAGCATCCAGGCGGCGTGCGCAGCCGAGGGGCGCGGCCGTGTCCGAGAGATGCTTCGACGGCCCTACCTGCGCGCCACCCTCTTCGTCGTCGGGCTCGGCTTCTTCATCCAGATCACCGGCATCAACGCGACCGTCGCCTACGGACCGCGGATCTTCGAGGCCATGGGGGTCACGACCAAGACCCAGTCGATCCTCATGTCCACGCTCGTGCAATGCATGGCGCTCGTCGCCGTACTCGCCTCGATGAGTGTCGTGGATCGTTGGGGCCGCCGGCCGATTCTGCTCACCGGCATCACCGTCATGATCGTGTCGCAGCTCGTCATGGTGGTGACGTTCGCGACGCAGGAGGGGGACACCTTCTCCACCGCTCAGGTGGTCCTGGGCTTCCTCGGGCTGGCGGGCATCAATATCGGCTTCGTGTTCGGATTCGGCGCCCTCGTGTGGGTCTACTCGAGCGAGAGCTTCCCGGCGAGGCTCAGGGGCTACGGCTCCAGCGCCATGCTGGGCTCGGATCTACTCGCCAACATCATCATCGTCCAGTTCTTCCTCACGGTGCTCAACACGGTCGGCGGGGCGTGGTCCTTCGGGATCTTCGCTATCCTCGCCGTGCTCGCCTGGATTTTCGTCTGGCGCCTTGCGCCGGAGACGAAGGGCCGTGAGCTGGAGTCGATTCAGGAGTACTGGGAAAACGGCGGGCACTGGCCCGCACCCGAGGAGAGGGAGACACGCTGATGCTGCGTGCGGGGGTGGACCTCGGGGGCACCAAGATCCAGACGGTCATCGTGGATCCGGAGGGTGCCGTCCTAGGACAGTGCCGCCTGGCCACACCTCAGGACAGGGGGCCGGCCGGCGTCCTGGACGCGATGGTGGACTCCGTCCGTCAGGCCATGGCCGATGCGGGCATCGACCCGGCTCTGCTCGTCGGCGTCGGAGTCGGCTCCCCCGGTCAGATCGATCACGATGCCGGCACGGTGAGTCACGCGGGCAACCTCCCGGATTGGCTCGGCACCATCGAGGTCTCGGCCCCTTTGCGCGCGGCCCTCGGCGTACCCATCGAACTCGCCAACGACGTGCAGGTGGGTGTGATGGCCGAATCCCGCCTCGGGGCGGGGCGGCCCTACTCCTCGATGCTCGGCATCTTCTGCGGCACAGGCGTGGGTGGCGGCATCGTGATCCACGATGAGCTCTGGCTCGGTAGGGGTGCTGCGGGCGAGGTCGGCCACATGGTGGTCGAACCCGATGGTGCGCCCTGCCCCTGTGGGCGCAAAGGATGCCTCGAGGCATACGCCGGCAGAGCCGCGATGGAGGCCGAGGCACGCCGACGCATCGCTCATGGCAAGCACAGCGACCTCATCAAGATCATGGAGAAGAAGGGCCGGACCCGGATGTCGAGCGGCGTCTGGGCCAAGGCTCTGGAGAAGAACGACCATCTCGCGGTCCACCTGATCGACCGCGCGATCTGGGCACTGGGCCTCGCGACCGCGAGTGCCGTCAACCTCCTGGACGTCGAGGCTGTGGTCATCGGCGGCGGGCTCGGCACGCGGCTGGGCGCACCGTTTGCCGACCGCATCCGCGAGGCCATGCTCCCGCACCTCATCCTCCCCGAGAAGGCACCTCAGGTGCTCAGCGCGGCACTCGGCGACCTCGGGGGAGCCATGGGCGCCGCGTTGCGCGTGGAGCACGCGGTGCCGCCTCCCGGCGAGATCGGCGTCGTAGCCGATCCCGACGCCTGACCGGCCCAGACTGCGCCCGTAAACGACGCTAACCGGCTCCTTTGCGTGGTTAACGGGCGCAACGCAGGCTTGCTCACACCCACTGCCCGCTCCGCAGGACGCGCATCACGCGCAGATCCGCGTCCAGAGCCACGATGTCGGCACGCTGGCCCACAGCGAGTCGGCCGCGATCGGAGAGACCCATGGCCGTTGCCGGGGCCAGGGACGCAGCCCGGCTCGCCTGGGCGAGCGTGCGGTCCGCGAGACGCACCGCACGCCGGAGCGCAGAATCCATCAGCAGGGTGCTGCCCGCGAGACTCCCGCCCTCGCGCAGGCGCGCAACGCCCTCGCGCACCACGACCTCGAGGCTCCCGATGCGATAGTCGCCGTCACCGGCGCCAGCGGCCGACATCGCATCGGTGACGAGCGCGCCGCGACCCTCCGCCGCCGAGAGGGCGAGTGCGACGACCTCAGGCTCGAGATGTACGCCGTCGCCGATGACCTCGCAGGTCACACGCGGGTCGGCGAGGAGGACGCCGACGGGCCCGGCGTCTCGGTGAAGCAGCGGCGGCATCGCATTGAAGAGGTGGGTGGCCACGGTGGCACCGGCATCGACGGCAGCGCGCGCGGCATCACCGTCCGCCGCGGTATGCCCGATCGCCGCGATGGCACCGCGATCGACGATGATGCGGATCGACTCCAGGGCACCCGGAAGCTCGGGGGCGAGGGTCACCATCCGGATGCGCCCCTCGCCCAGGTCGAGGATGCGCGCCACCTCATCGGGGTCGGGCGAGCGCAGCGCCGCCGGGTCGTGGGCCCCGCAGTAGGCGCGAGAGATCCACGGCCCCTCGAGGTGGATGCCGCGCAGCGTGCCGTCGTCAACGAAGGGGATGAGAGTCCGGACCTGGGCGCTCAGATCGTCGTACGCCGCAGAGACCAGGCTCGCGTGCATCGTGGTGGTGCCGTGAGCGAGGTGCGTCGAGGCAGCCCGCCCGATCTCGTCCGGGTCAGCCGACGTAAAGGAGACGCCTCCGCCGCCGTGGCAGTGGAGATCCACGAAGCCGGGCATCAGGGTGTCGGCGCGAGTGGCCTCGCCGGGAGGCGGACCCGTACCGATCTCAGCGATGAGGCCGGCGTCGACGCGCACCCACGCATCGGCCCGCTCGCCATCGGCATCGGCGATCCGCTTCGCGGCAAGCACGAGCGACATGCCCCGACCCTAGGTCATCCCGCGCTGGGTAGGGTCGACCTCACGTAAGCGCACGACCACATCCCCCCACCCAGGAGCACGATGCCCAGCCTGCTGGACTACCCCGCCTATCCCCTGCTCTTCGGCCCTTCGCCCGTGCACCCCCTCGAACGTCTCACCGCCGACCTCGGCGGCGCATCCGTCTGGGCCAAGCGCGAGGACTGCAACTCCGGCATCGCCTACGGCGGCAACAAGACCCGCAAGCTCGAGTACCTCGTCGCCGACGCCCTCGCGCAGGGCTGCGACACGCTCGTGTCCATCGGCGGCGTTCAGTCCAATCACACGCGGCAGGTCGCGTCAGTGGCAGCCCGCGTGGGCATGAAGTGCGTGCTCATCCAGGAGAGCTGGGTCGACTGGCCCGACTCGGTCTACGACAAGGTCGGCAACATCCTGATCAGCCGGCTGGCGGGGGCCGACGTACGCCTGGTCAAGGCGGAGTTCGGCATCGGCTTCAAGGAGAGCTGGGAGCAGGCCATCGCCGAGATCGTGGCGGCGGGCGGCACGCCCTACGCGATCCCTGCAGGCGCTTCGGATCATCCGCTCGGCGGGATGGGCTTTGCCCGCTGGGCCTATGAACTCGCGGAGCAGGAGGCCGAGCTCGGTGTCTTCTTCGACACCATCATCGTCAACTCCGTGACCGGCTCCACCCAGGCAGGCATGGTCGCGGGCTTCGCCGTCCTCGAGCAGGAGGGCGCCCGCCCGCGTCGCATCCTGGGCGTCGACGGATCCGCCAAGCCCGCCCAGACGCGCGAGCAGATCGCCCGCATCGCCGATGACACGGCGCGCAAGATCGGTCTCAACCACTCGATCACGGAAGCCGACATCGAACTCGACGAGCGCTTCCACGCGGGCATCTACGGCATCCCCGACGAGACCACGATCGCCGCGATGAAGCGCGCTGCACGCACCGAGGGCATGGTCACCGACCCGGTCTACGAGGGCAAGTCCATGGCCGCACTGATCCATGTGGTCGAGACCCGCGAGATCGACCCCTCCGCCACGGTCCTCTTCGCCCACCTCGGCGGCCAGCCGGCCCTCAACGGCTACAGCGCGCTCTTCTCCTAGGCTGCTGACGTGACCACGCCCGCTCCCATGCCAGCCGGCTGGTACGACGACCCCTTCACCGACCATCTCCAGCGCTACTGGACGGGCGACTCCTGGACCAGGGAGACGCGGCCACGTCCAGGCGCCACCATGCCGGCTCCGGGGCTCCCCGCGCCCCCACAGCCGGCTCCGGCGGCCGCGGGAGACACCTCCGCGCCGGTCCGCGACTGGCTCATCCCGTCGATCCTGACCATCATCTTCTGCGCCTGGCCGCTGGGGATCCCCGCGCTCATCTTCGCCATCAAGGCCAACGGCTCCAAGAAGCGGGGCGACTGGGCGGCTGCAGCGCAGCAGGCCAAGACAGCGCGACTCTTCGTGATCCTGTCGGTCGTCCTGGGAATCGTCGTGTGGATCTACCTCGGCTTCGTCATCGCGACGACAGAAGTACCGACCGATCAGGGGACGCTCACGCCTTTCGGTGCGTGAGCTCCCCCTGATCGGCTACCAGCTCTCGCTGAAGCCCACCGAGCCGATGAACGGCGACTTGACCTTGATGCTGAAGCTGCACGAGTCGCTCGGCTGACCGGTGATCGTGCACTGCGCTTGGCCGCTGCCATCGGCCACGTGGACCTTGGCACCCAGGGTCGCGGCAGACTTCTGCGGATTCGTCACGTCCATGAGGAAGTCCATGTAGACCTCGAAGTTGGCCGTGCGGTGGTAGCGATGGCCCCAGGCCTTCCACGACAGTCTCCGGTCGAAGTCGAAGTCGACGCCACCTGCAAGGGTCAGCGCACTCGAGTCGTACTTCAGATAGAAGTCTTCGGTGATGCTGCCGTGCGTGTAGTCGAAGACGATGTCGAGCTTGGTCAGGACACCGCATTCCATCGCTATATCGCCGTCGAAGTTGATCTTCGTCGCCATGGCGAAGTCCATCTGGGCATTCGACTTGGCATTTGCGCTGAAGGTACCGCAGTTGTTCGAGCCGACGTCCATGACGAAGTCGAAGTCGAACTCATCGACCTTCAGGCCGTACCCGTCCTTGCTCGTCCAGCCCCAGTCCGTGAGTTCGACGTCGCCGTCGATGTGCATGGAGTTGGACTTGCCGGTCGTCGCCGACATGTCGTACTGGCCGCTGAACTCACCCATCGGCAGCGTCATGTCGGCTACGTAGGACACCGAGTCATCCGTCGGCGAGATGAGGACCGACATCTCCATGTCGTGGTAGTCGATCCCGCCGATGTTGATGTTCTTCACCACCACATCGCCGGTGAGCTTCGGCTGACCCTTCGAGTCCTTCTCGATGTCGAGGGCGAAGTCGACGGTGCCGTCTCCGATCTGGGCGTCGAAGAGTATCGAGGCGCCCGGCGGCATTTTGTAGTCCCCGATGGCGCAGCCACGGGGAGCGAAGGCGATGGAGAAGTCCGACGCCTTGATGGCGCCCCCGGCCATCTGCACACCGCTCGTGCCGTCGGGGCTGAGGAAGTCGAACTTGAAGCACGGCTGGAGTTCGTCGATCTCGAGGTAGAGGTCGGACTTGAGCCACTCGGTGCCGTACATGATGCGACCGAGCTTCGTCGGGTCCTGGTACACCGTCGTCTCCACCGCGAGGCCGGGCTCGCCCTTGACGATCTCGACCTGCATGCTGAACGCCCACAGGTGCATGCCGGGGATGCCGAAGGCGTCATCCCACAAGTACTCGTAACCGTAGTCCGGATGCTCCAATGGCGTGGTGACGCCGTAGACGTCGTTGAATCCGATCGGGGTGTCGCTCTCGTTGCTGAGCCGGATCGAGTCGATGTCGATCGTCGCCCCTGGCGTCGTCAGGTCGATCTCCATGCGGAGCGGCCCTCCGCTGCCAGGGATGGTGCAACTGACCTGGACTTCGGTCCACTCACTGGTGGCCTCGAAGGACTGCGCCGC
>JBEGMG010000310.1:0-2744 GCA_041183165.1 Actinomycetota bacterium
AGTCTTCGGATGGCCGACCCCGTGGACTGGGCACTCGCCGCCGCCACGGGCGCGCGACTTGCTCCTTCCGGACCCCATGACGACCGCGAGGACGTCGAGGCGGCGGTGCGGCAACTGAGACGGGCCAGCGAGCGCGCCGTGCAGCCCGTCGCCGACGTGACCGGCCTCGATGCTCCCTTCGAGGCGCACCGCAGCGTCGTCGTGGGCCGCAGGGCATGGGTGACCTCCAACGTCGAGCAACTGCGCACGGCCACAGAGCCGGTCGCCGATGTGCTCGGCGGCGATGGCAATCGGGTCGTGCGCGCGGTGGGGTCGCGCACGACAGCCCTCCAGATGGGCGCGGTGCTCGCGTGGCTCTCGTCCAAGGTGCTCGGTCAATACGAGGCCTTTGGCGCGCAGGGCCGCCTCCTCCTCGTCGCACCCAACATCGTCCACGCCGAGCGACAGCTCGATGTGCCCCCGACCGACTTCCGTCTCTGGGTCTGCCTGCACGAGGAGACCCATCGCGTGCAGTTCGGCGCCGTGCCGTGGCTCTCGAGCTACTTCACCGATGAGGTGCACGCCTACCTCCGAGCCCTCGACCCCGATGCGGGCAGTGCGATCGGTCGTGTCGTCGCAGGCCTTCGACGAGGCACGCGCGGATCCGGCGGGCTGATCGATCTCATGCAGACGGACGAGCAGCGCGCCATCCTCGACCGCCTCACCGCCCTCATGTCGCTGCTCGAGGGACATGCGGACGTCGTCATGGACGCCGTCGGCCCCCAGGTCGTGCCCAGCGTCGAGATCATCCGCGAGCGCTTCGACAGGCGTCGCCAGCAGGCAGGCACGCTCGATGGCGCACTGCGGCGCCTCCTCGGGCTCGACGCCAAGCTTCGACAGTACGTCGACGGAGCAGCATTCGTGCGCGCCGTCGTTGACCGGGTGGGCATGCAGGACTTCAATGCCGTGTGGTCATCCCCCGAGACGCTGCCGCGCCCCGCCGAGATCGGCAATCCGGGGGAGTGGATTGCGCGAGTGCACGGGTGACGATGTCTATCGACCCGGTGGAGGCGAAGCGGACCGTGCGCAGTGCGGTCGAGGAGTGTCTCGCTGATCTGCCGCGCGACGCCCGTGTCCTGGTCGCTGTCTCGGGCGGCGCTGACTCCCTCGCACTCGCGCAGGCCGTCGCGCTCACGGACCGGCCCGCCGCCGGCGCAGTGATCGACCACGGCTTGCAGGCGGACTCCGCGGAGGTGGCCGCGCGCGCCGCTCGCGAGTGCGCTCGCGTGGGCCTTGACCCGGTGGTGGTCGAAAGGGTCGATGCGACGTCAAGGGGCTCCGGGCCCGAGGCAGCGGCGCGAGACGCGCGGCGCGCAGCACTCGAGGGCATCGCGGATCGGCTCGATGCGGTCGCGATCCTCCTCGCTCACACACGCGATGACCAAGCGGAGACGGTGCTCCTGCGCCTCGCACGCGGATCGGGAGCTCGATCGCTCGCGGCCATGGCTCCCATCACGGGCCGATGGCGCCGTCCCCTCCTCGATCTCCCGCGCGAGGTCGTGCGCGCGAGTGCCGCCGGGCTCGACACATGGGAGGACCCGCACAACATCGACCCGACGTACGCGCGCACCCGGGTCCGCCATGAGGCGCTGCCGGCCCTGGTCGACGCCCTCGGTCCCGACGTCGTGGCGGGGCTCGCGCGATCTGCTCGCCTCCTGGGCGACGATGCAGATGCCCTCGACGCGCTGGCCCGGGAGGCGCGCGATGCCCTGGTTGCCGCCGACGGGAGTCTCGACGCGGGAGGGCTCGCCGATCTCCCGAGAGCGGTGCGCACGCGAATCCTCAGAGCCGCGGCGATCTCGGCTGGCTGTCCCGCGGGATCCCTGACCTCGGCGCATGTCGATCGGCTCGAGGCGCTCGTGTCGGACTGGCACGGCCAGGGTGGCGTCGATCTCCCGGGCGGTCTCGCCGGTGAGCGCTCATATGGCAGGCTGGCGATCCGCCGCGTCCCCCCGGTCGCGGAGCGCCGTCGACACGAACGCGAGGAGTGAGAGTGGACGCCGACCACGTCCCTTCCGAGATCACCGAGATCCTCATCACCGACGAGCAACTCCAGCGCAGGCTCGCGGAGGTGGCCGCACAGGTCGATGCTGACTACGCCGGTCGCGATCTCCTGCTCGTCGGCGTACTCAAAGGCGCCACCATCGTCGTGGCCGACTTCATGCGCCATCTGAAGTCGCATGTCACTGTCGACTGGATGGCGGTGTCGTCCTACGGGTCTGGCACGCAGTCCTCGGGTGTCGTGCGGATCCTCAAGGACCTCGACACCGATCTGGAGGGTCGCAATGTGCTCGTGGTGGAGGACATCCTCGACACGGGGCTCACCCTCTCCTGGCTCCTGAGCAACCTGAAGTCGCGCGGGGCAGAGTCGGTTGAGGTCTTCACTCTCCTGCGCAAGCCCGAGGCACTGCGGATCCCCGTCGAGCCCAAGTACGTCGGATTCGACATCCCCAACGTCTTCGTCGTGGGCTACGGCCTGGACTACGCCGAGCGCTACCGCAACCTTCGCCAGGTGAGCGTCCTCGATCCCAGGGTGTACGGCGGCTGACCGGCCTTCGCAGCGGCGCCCGGTGTACCTGCGAGGGATCGGGCGGGAATGCCCTCGTGCCGGCGCGTGTTGCCGCTTCAACGACGATCAGGGGAAGCCGACCAGAAGAACGCCAAGCGATTCCTCCGCGGGCCGCACTTCTGGATCCTGCTTGCCG
>JBEGMG010000311.1:0-3593 GCA_041183165.1 Actinomycetota bacterium
GGAGTGCCGTGCCCGATCGCCACAATCGTGTGTCCGGCAAGGTCACCGACGCTTCGTTCACCGGGGTCTCGACCCAGTACCTCGTGATGACGAGCTGGGGTGAAGAGTGGATGGTCTTCGAGCAGAATCGTTCGGCCGACATCCTGCGCCCGGGTGATGAGGTCGTCATCCACTGGGCACCCGAGCACACCTTCGGTCTCGACGTCCCACCGGCGGCCTGACGTGCCGGCTCTCGCACCTACCGCGGGCGGATCGGGGGTGGTCGTCTCCGGCGCAGCAGCGCAGCGCCGGCCGCGCACGGCCTACCTGCTCCTGATTCCGGGCATCGCGTGGCTTGCGATCTTCTTCGTCGTCCCGCTGGTGTCGCTCTTCTTCACCAGCTTGCAGGCTCCGACCGATAAGGCGGGGGTCTACCAACCCGCCTTCCAGGTGGGCAACTACGTCGCCGCTCTCCAGGAGTACTGGCCGGTCTTCATCAAGTCGTTCATCTACTCCGGCATCGCGACGGTGCTCGCGCTCATCATCGCCTACCCGCTTGCCTACTTCATCGCCTTCCGCGCCGGCAAGTGGCGGGCGCTGCTCCTCGTGCTCGTGGTAGCCCCGTTCTTCGCATCCTTCCTCCTGCGGACCTACGCGTGGCGCACCATCCTGGCCGACGAGGGCTTCATCACCAGCTTCCTCAACGCCCTGCACCTGCTTCCGGAGAACCGCATCCTCAACACCCCGATCGCCGTGGTGCTCGGGCTGACCTACAACTTCCTGCCCTTCATGATCCTGCCGCTCTACGCAGCGCTTGAGCGGATTGATCCCCGCCTCATCGAGGCGGCGAGCGACCTCTATGCCTCTCCCTTCACAGGCTTCCGGAAGGTGGTCTGGCCGCTGAGCCTGCCGGGTGTCGTGGCAGGCACCCTGCTCACCTTCATCCCGGCGTCAGGCGACTACATCAATGCCACGCTGCTCGGTGCACCGAGCGATCGCATGGTGGGCAATGCGATCCAGACCAACTTCCTGCAATTCCGTGACTACCCGACCGCGAGCGCCCTGTCCTTCATCCTCATGGCGATCATCCTCGCCGTCGTGTTCGTCTACATCCGCCGCGCAGGCACGGAGGATCTGGTCTGATGCGTTGGCTGCGGAAGAACCTCATACCCATCATCGGGATCCTGGTCCTGATCTATCTCTTCGTCCCTATCGCGGTAGTGGCGATCCTCAGTTTCAATAAGCCGGCCGGCAAGTTCAATGTGTCCTGGAATGAGTTCTCGCTCGAGGCCTGGCAGAACATCTGCGGGGTGCCCGGGGTCTGCGGATCATTCGTCACGAGCATCCAGATCGGCCTGATCGCGACCCTGTTCGGCACGATCCTCGGCACGATGATCGCGTTCGCGCTCGTGCGCTATCGCTTCCGTGGGCGATCGACGACCAACCTGCTCATCTTCCTGCCCATGGCCACGCCCGAGGTCGTCCTCGGCTCGAGCCTCCTTGCCCTCTTCCTCAACCTGGCCTTCCCGCTCGGCTTCTGGACCGTCACCATCGCGCACATCATGTTCATCATCAGCTTTGTCGTCGTCACGGTGAAGGCGCGCCTCCAGGGCATGGACCCGCGACTGGAGGAGGCAGCGCGCGACCTCTATGCCGATCCGAAGGCGACGTTCCGCTACGTCACCTTCCCGCTCGTACTCCCGGGCATCCTCGGTGCTGCGCTGCTGGGCTTCAGTCTGTCCTTCGATGACTACATCATCAGCGCATTCAACGCCGGGACGCTCGTCACCTTCCCGATCTACATCTGGGGCGCGGCCCAGCGCGGCATCCCCGTCCAGGTCAATGCCCTCGCCACTCTCGTCTTCGTCCTTGCGCTGGTCACGGTTGTGTCGGCTCAGATGGTCAGTTCGCGGAGGCGGCGCAAGATGGAGAGCGCCGCAGCAGGCTGATCGCGCATGCCCTTCCCTGACACCGTCTCCGCACCGGCGCGGGCCGCGCTGGCCGACGTCGTCCATCGACCCTTTTGGCTGGATCGCCCTGATCGTCCCGAGGCTCGGCCCGCACTCACCGGTGACATCCAGGCTGACCTCGTGGTGGTCGGCGGAGGACTCAGCGGCCTCTGGGCGGCATATGAGGCACGTCGTCGATTCCCGGAATGGTCCGTGGTGCTCCTCGAAGGGCAGCGGATTGCCGAGGGCGCCTCGGGGCGCAATGGCGGGTTCGTCGCCGCCTCTCTCACTCACGGGCTGGGCAATGGGCTCGCGCGCTGGCCCGACGAGCTGCCCGAGCTCGTGCGCCAGGGGCAGGCCAATCTCGAGGACATCGTCGGCGTCATCCGCGATGAGCGGATCGACTGCGATCTCGTCCGCTCCGGCGAACTCGATGTGGCCGTCGAGGACTACCAGGTCGCAGACCTTCGCGAGGTGGTGGCCGAGGCCGCGTCCCTCGGCCTGGCATGGGACTTCCTGGATCGCGATGAGGTGCGTGCCCGGGTCGACTCGCCGACCTACCGCGCCGGCGTTCTCGACCGCGATGGGGTCGTCATGGTCGACCCCGCCCGCCTGACCTGGGGGCTCGCCACCGCTGCCGAACGTGCAGGCGTGGTCATCCACGAGCACACGCGTGTGACATCACTGGAGCGCTCAGGATCCGGTCTGCTGGTGCAGACGGACTTCGGATCCGTGCGAGCCGGTCGCGTGGCCCTGGCGACGAGTGCCTTCCCGCCGCTGCTCAAGCGCCTGGGCCACTACGTCGTGCCCGTATACGACTCCGTCCTCATGACCGAGCCGCTCTCTCGCGATCAAAGGGACGCCATCGGTTGGCAGGATCGAGTCGGCATCGGCGATGCGGGCAATCAGTTCCACTACTACCGCATGAGCGAGGACGGCCGGATCCTGTGGGGCGGCTACGACGCGAGCTACTACGGCGGGTTCAACCCCATGCACGAGCGCCAGGGAGCGCCCTTCGCTCGGCTGTCCGAGCACTTCCGCTACACCTTCCCGCAACTCGACGGTCTGCGCTTCACGCATGCATGGGCAGGCGCCATCGACACCTGCTCGCGATTCAGTGCCTTCTGGGGCACGGCGTACGACGGACGCCTCTCCTACAGCCTTGGCTTCACGGGTCTTGGCGTTGGAGCGAGCCGATTCGGGGCTCAGGTCATGCTGGACCTACTCTCGGGAGAGCGGACGGAGCGCACCGGGCTCGAGATGGTGCGCACCAAGCCGATCCCGTTCCCGCCCGAGCCCATCCGCGGCTTCGGCATCCGGGTGACCCGCAGGGCCATCGACAAAGCTGATCGCAATGAGGGGCGGCGCAATCTGTGGCTGCGCACACTCGACCGCGTGGGCCTCGGCTTCGATAGTTGACGTCTAGGGTGTGGGGATGACGCGTTACGGCGGCCAGTTCGGTCCGGACCTCACCTTCCTCGGCGTTCCCCCGTGCGACCTCGACGACCCGGCGACCTATGCCGACGCCGACGTCGTGATCATCGGGGCGCCGTTCGACGGTGGCACGTCCTACCGCAGCGGAGCGCGCTTCGGTCCCCAGGCCCTGCGCATGGCCTGTTACCTCGCTCATGACGGTTCGCGACCGTCTCTTGCCCTGCACACCGA
>JBEGMG010000312.1:0-2590 GCA_041183165.1 Actinomycetota bacterium
CGGTGCTGCTCGCCGGGTCGCCGCGGGTCGATGCGATCCCGTTCGACAGCGACCGCCGCTGGATGGCCACGCTCCACCGCGCGCCGGATGGGTCGCATCGCCTGCTTCTCAAGGGTGCTCCGGAACGAGTCCTCGCGATTTGCACGATGGACGATGCCGACCGCACGCGCGCCCTCGATGCCGCGGAGCGCATGTCGCACGAAGCACTGCGGGTGCTGGCGCTCGCCGAGGGAGACTGGCCACGGGCGCGCCTCGATGACGTATCCCTGAGCGTCGCCCCGGTCCGGTTCCTTGGCTTGGTCGGAATGCTCGACCCACCGCGCGACGAGGCGATCGCGGCCATCGCCGCCTGCAGGCGAGCGGGGGTCTCCGTGCGGATGGTGACGGGGGACCACGCATCCACCGCGATGAGCGTCGCTGCACAGGTGGGGCTTGCGGGCGACGAGCGTGCGCCTGTCGCGCTCACGGGAGCCCAGATGGCGGCGATTCCCGACGCCGACCTGCCCGCCGTGGCCGCAAGGACGGACGTCTTCGCACGGATGACGCCCGAGCAGAAGCTCCGCCTGGTCCGTGCGTTCCAGTCCGTCGGAAACGTGGTGGCGATGACCGGCGACGGGGTCAATGACGCCCCTGCGCTGCGCCAGGCGGACATCGGCGTGGCGATGGGCATGGGAGGCACCGAGGTGGCGAAGGACGCCGCGGCCATGGTGCTGGCCGACGACAACTTCGCCACCATCGCGGCAGCCGTCGAGGAGGGGCGCGGGGTGTATGCCAACCTCACGAAGTTCATCGTCTGGACCCTGCCCACCAACGGCGGCGAGGCACTGGTCATCCTCGTGTCGATCGCGTTCGGCTGGACGCTGCCGATACTGCCGGTGCAGGCGCTGTACATCAACATGTTCACCTCGGTCTTGCTCGGCATGCCGCTGATCTTCGAGCGACAGGATCCCGACGCGATGAAGCGCCCGCCGCGAGACCCTCGGAGCGCGATCCTGTCCTTCGAGCTTTTCATGCGGACCGGATTCGTCTCGATCCTGCTCTGCGCCGGTGCGATGGCGCTGTTCCGCCATGAGCTCGATCGCGGGATGCCGGAGGAGATCGCGCGCACCGCCGCATGCTCGGTCATCGTGGCCGGTGAAGCGTTCTACCTCTTCTCCAGCCGGGCGCTGATGAAGCCGGCATGGGCAGTCCCGTTGCTCTCGAACGCGTGGCTCTGGGTCGGCATCGGCTCCATGGCGCTCGTGCAGGTGCTCTTCGTGCACCTTCCTGCGGCCAATCGCCTGTTCGTATCGGCACCGCTTTCGCCGGACTCCTGGGTCCGAGTGCTGCTGGTAGGTGCTGGGGTGCTGCTGGCAGTGGAGGCCGAGAAGGCGGTGCGGAGGGCGTTCGCGGAGGGTCGGTCTGCGGCCGCGATCTGAGTGCCCGGGCACGGGTCCTCCCGGACGCGAACGCATGCGCTTGGCCCAACGGAGCCGCTGGCGGGGGCGATCAAGGTGGTTTCGTACGGGTGTCACCCGTGTCACCGGAACCGAAACCTCCGCTCGCGGACGGGGGAGTCGGTTGGTCACGCGCTTCACGGGGCTGCAGCGTGCGACGTGTCACCGAAACCCGATCTGCCGGGGCGATCGCGCTTGGTTTCGGTTCCGGTGACAGCGGGGACGTGTTTCGCAACGATGAGTTTGCCCCATGAACCGCTGCGGGCGCCGTGCCAGCGAGCCATCAAGTTGGCCGAATCAGCCGTGAATTCTGGCCTTGATCGTGTGGCGGGGTTGAGGGAATGTGTGGGTTGCGGAACGGGCCACGGCCCGGCTGAGGAACGATGGCAAGCGTCTCACGAGACTCAAACGGCACCAAGCGCGTGTGCTTCACCGACGGCACCGGCAAGCGCCACGTGCTCCGCCTCGGGCGGGTGAACGTGCGGCAGGCCGAGGAGGTCCGGGTGCGCGTCGAGGCGCTGCTGGCGGCCAAGATGTACCGGCGCTCGCCCGACGTGGAACTCCTCGGCTGGCTCAACGGCCTCGACGACCGCGTCCACCGCCGCTTCGCGAACAAGGGCCTCGTGCCCCACCGCGAGCGCGCCCTGGGCGCGGCGCTTGAATCGCTCATCAAGCGCTTCCTCGACGCGAGCACCGTGAAGCCCGCCACGCTTGCCGCCTACAAGCAGACCACCGACAGCCTGCTCGAGGTGCTTGGCCGCCGCACCCCGGTCACCGAGATCACGCCCGCCGACGCGGACCACTGGCGCAAGGCAATCTCCGAGAAGGGCGACCGGCGCAAGCCTCTCGCCGCGGCGACGATCGCAAAGCGCGTCCACGTGGCCAAGTGCATCTTCAGCCGCGCGCGCCGCTGGAAGCTCGTCCCAGAGAACCCCTTCGAGCACCTGCGCGCCGGGCCGCAGTCGAACCCCGACCGCGCCTTCTACGTGCGCCCGGAAGTGGCCCAGCGGATCATCGACCAGTGCCCCTGCCCACAGTGGAAGGCGATCATCGCCCTCAGTCGCTTCGCAGGCCTGCGCTGCCCCTCCGAGATCGTCGAGCTCCGCTGGGGCGACATCAACTGGGAGCGCAGCCTGATGACCGTGCGCAGCCCG
>JBEGMG010000313.1:0-3148 GCA_041183165.1 Actinomycetota bacterium
TGGCCGTCAACGTCGATCCATCAGCAACGCTGGTGCCGTGGGTCAGGCTCAAGGGCCAACCCTCCTACACGGCGGGCGCGGCCAGCGTCACTCCTGACGCGCAGGGCAACTTCACGTGGCAGCGCCGCACCGGCAAGAAGATCTCCGCCTACTTCACGACCTCCGGTGGACTCGTCACGTCCAATCGCATCACGATCGACTAGCGCAGGATCCAGGCGAGTGCCACGGCGCCTGACACGCTCACGATGAGCACCACCTGCAGCGTCGCCACCGACTGCCTGACCGACAGCCCTCGGTCCATGAGCACATGCGAGAGATGGTCGCGGCCGGGTGTGAAGGGATGCTTTCCCGCGATGAGGCGCCGTATGACGACGAACGTCGTGTCCAGGATCGGCACGAAGACCAGCAGCACGGGGATCAGCGCACTCCACGGCAGGGCGACGCTCACGGGACGCAGGCGCAGGGTGACGATCGCGAGCAGGAAGCCGAGGAAATAGGCGCCGGCATCTCCGAGGTATACGGTCGCCGGTGCCCAGTTGTGCCAGAGGAAGCCGGCAGCCGTGCCCGCGAGCGCAAAGGCGAGGGCTCCGACGAAGAACTGCCCGTAGAGCACCGCAACGATCCCGGTGCCCAGGGACGCCACGAGGGTGGTGGATGCGGCCAGGCCGTCGGCGTTGTCCAGGAGGTTCATCGCATTGGTGAGGCCGACGATCCACAGCACGGTGACCGCGGCATCGAGCCATCCGATCTGGAAGAACCCCACCTGTGTGCCGGTGAACCACACCAGGAGTGCAAGCAGGGTCTGCGCGATCAATCGGATCCAGGGATTGAGGGCGCGTACGTCGTCGATGAAGCCGAGGCCCGCGACGATGAGTGCGGGCAGGAGCACTGACGCGAGTAGCTGGAATGCCGTGATCTCACCGGACACGCCTACAGCAGTAAGGAAGAAGAGCGTGAAGGCCAGCGCTACGGCGATGCCACCGAGCTTGGGGATCGGCTTGTCCTGGGTCTTGCGTCCGCCATCGGGACTGTCGGTGAGGCCCGACCAGTGCGCCAGCCAGATGGAGAGCTGGACGAAGATCGCCGAGAGGATGCCGGAGCCGACGAAGGCTGCGACGTAGAGCCAGGGGCTCATCGGGTGGAGATGTCGGCCGCGACGTCGGCGATGATCTGGTCGAGATTGCGCGAGGGCTGCCAGCCGATGAGCCCGCGCACCTTGGCGGTGTCGGGCACACGGCGCGGCATGTCCTCAAAGCCCTCTTCGTAGGCCTCGTCGTAGGTGACCTTGACGATCGGGCTGGATGAGCCGAGGCGGTCGATCACGCGCACGGCGAGGTCGGCGATGGAGATCTCCTCCTGCGAGCCGACGTTGAAGACCTGACCCTCGGCCTCGCGCGAGTCCATGAGACCGAGAAGTGCCTGCACGACGTCGGCGACGTGGCAGAAGCAGCGGCGCTGGGTGCCATCGCCATAGACGGTGATGGGCTGGCCCTTGAGCGCCTGCTCAACGAAGCGCGGAATGACCATGCCGTAGAAGCCGACCTGGCGCGGACCCACGGTGTTGAAGAGGCGCACGATCACCGCGGGCAGGCCCTTCTCCTTCCAGTAGGAGTAGGCGAGCACCTCCTCGATTGCCTTGGCCTCGCTGTAGGACCAGCGCGTCTTGAGTGGCGAGCCGAGGATGCGGTCGTCCTCCTCGCTGAGCAGATCCGACTCGTTCTTGCCGTAGATCTCCGATGTCGAGGTGACGAGCACCTTGCGGCCGTACTTGTGGCACTTCTCGAGCACGATCTCGGAGCCACGAATGTTGGTGGCGAGCGACTCCAGGGGGCGACCCACGATGAGCTCGACGCCGACCGCGGCGGCGAGGTGCAGGACCACATCCGCGCGGCGTACGGCGTCATCGACGAGGGCCTCGTTGAGGATCGAGCCGAGGACGAACTCGAAGTTCGGATCGCCGATGTGGTCGCGGATGTTGTCGTGGCGGCCCGTCGAGAGGTCATCGAGGACCATGACCTGGTCGCCACGTGCCAGCAGGGCGTCGACGAGGTGGGACCCCACGAAGCCTGCTCCCCCGGTGATGAGCACGCGCATGGGGGCAGCCTAGGGGGTCCCAGGGGTGCAGTCAGGCGCGGAGGGCTGTGACGAGCCGGGGAATCTCCTGCTCGGCGATCGCCCACACCTGGTCCTGGTCGACCCGCTGATAGTGGTGCGCGAGCAGGATCCTCAGCCGGGTGATGTCCCGCCAAGGCACGTCGACATGCCTGCCTTGAGTGGCTTCGGAGAGTGCGCCCGCCGCCTCGCCCACGATCTCGAGCAGGCGCTCGGCCGCCCTGGTCAGGACCCACGCAGGGATGTCGGCCTTGGCTCGCATGTCGGTCAACTCCGACAACTCCTGGCAGGCGTCGAGGATGTCGGCGATTCGTTGGTCATCTCGCCGCGTCATACCGGTAGGGCCTCTTCGAGGATGTGCGAATCACGGTCCTTGAGGCCCCCTCGCGAGACCACGTCCACCCTGCACCCGAGAAGCTGCTCCAACTCGTCGGTGATGCGCATGAGGTCAAAGAGTGAGCTCCCCGGCGCGAAGTCCACGAGGAAGTCAATGTCGCTGTCGGGCCGCATCTCGCCACGGGCCGCAGAGCCGAAGAGATAGATCGCCCGACCGTGATGGCGGGCCGCAATCTGGCGGATGTCCTCACGGTGCTGGTCGAAGAGGCGCTCGATGGGACTGGTTGCCCGCTCGCCCGCGTCTGCACGCGAGGCGGGCTCAAGTGCGGCGAGCACCTGGGCCAAGTCGAAGCGGTAGTGGCCACCGGGGGTGACACGGGCCGGGAGGCGCCCTTCGCGGGCGTAGCGCTGCAGGGCGGTGGGCGAGAGATGGATGTCCGCGTCAGCCAGGGCGCGTGCGAGGGCTCCGGACGACAGCCACGTGGCAGACTCGGTGGGCACCACCTGATGATATCAACGATATGAACGATTTAGCGGGTCAATCCCCAGCGGCTCGATAGCCCTCATAGGTCGAGGCGATCCCCTCGCGCAGCCCGATCGCGGGCTCCCAGCCCAGGGACGTCATCCGCTGTACGTCGAGGAGCTTGCGCGGTGTGCCGTCGGGCTTTGACGTATCCCATTCGAGGGCGCCCTCGTAGCC
>JBEGMG010000314.1:0-17063 GCA_041183165.1 Actinomycetota bacterium
CGCGTACGACAACGCTCTCGAGGAGTCACACCCGCGCGTCTCCGCGCCGCCCGCGCGCCTGGCGGGGCGGTCGGTCAATCTCCTGAGGTCGTAGCCGCGTCGATCGCCGCATTGCGATCAGCTGCCACGGCCGTCTTGCGCGCGATATCGGCAAGGGCCTCGCGACGCTGCACCTGTGCGGCGTAGACCTCGCGTCGATCCTTCAACACTCGGGCCGGGATGCCGCCGACGATGGCGTAGTCCGGGATATCTCCGCGCACCACGGCGTGTGCCGCTACGACGCAACCGCGGCCGATGGTCGTGCCGCGCAGCACGGATGCCTTGGCCCCAATCCACACGTCCGGGCCGATACGAACCGGAGACTTCACGATGCCCTGATCCTTGATCGGCACGTGGACATCGTCGGTCACGTGATCGAAGTCGCAGACATAGACCCAGTCCGCCACGATCGTGCCCTCGCCGAGCTCTACGTCGATGAAGCAATTGATGGTGTTGTCTCGACCGAAGACGCACTTGTCGCCCACGCGCATGGTGCCCTCATGGCAGCGCAGCCTGTTCTCATCGCCGATATGGACCCAGCGACCGAGGATGAGGCGGCCGTAGCCGCGGCGCGCGTAGACCTCCACGCGGCGTCCCAGGAAGACGAAGCCCTCGGTGACGATGTGAGGGTTGCGCAGCCGGAAGACCATGAAGCGCCAGTAGCGCACGAGGTACCACCACGACCACGCGCGATTGCGGATGATCCAGCGCAGGGAGGCGACGGTGAGGAACCTCGCCTGCCGCGGATCGCGCTGGCGAGTCAGGGCCGGACCCCGGTGACGCTCACGTTGTAGAAGAACTCGTCCGGGACCACGCGCGAGAGCGCGCGACGGTCGACGGCATCCAATGCCATCCAGGTGCGGTAGGCGAACATCGCCCACCCCCATCCGAGCGATCCGGGCTTGACGGCCGCCTCGAGAGTGCGCACCGGCCACCCGAACCACGAGGCGGTGAGCTCCTCGGTCACGGTCTCCACATCGACGGCTCCCGCACGCAGGGCCAGGCGCGACAACTCGTCGGGATCGAAGGTGTGCAGGTCCACCACCGATTCGAGTCGCGCCTCCTGCGACGACTGAGCCAGCTCCTCGCTTGTGCGCGCGAAGCGCTCGCGCAGCCCCGGGAGACGGGTGACTCTGCCCGTCGCCCACCAGGTGAAGGTGGACAGGCGTCGCGCGATGAGGTCGCCCCGCTGCGTGGGCTCGCCGCAGAAGACGAATCGACCACCGGGTCGCAGCACGCGCAGGATCTCGCGGAAGGCCAGGTCGAGGTCGGGAATGTGGTGCAGCACGGCGTGGCCGATGACCAGGTCGAACTCGCCATCCGCGAAGGGAAGGGCCTCGGCATCGGCCGCCTGGCCCGTGACGTCGAGGTCGAGGGCCCGACCATTGCGCACCGCCACGTCCACCATGCCCTGGCTGATGTCGGTGACGACTGCCGACCGGGCGAGACCCGCCTGCATGAGATTGAGCGTGAAGAACCCGGTGCCGGCGCCGATCTCCAGCATGCGCTGGGCAGGCCATCCCCCATCACCCGCAATGTGCACGTAGCGATCGCGCGCGTAGGAGATGCAGCGCTCGTCGTAGGAGATGCTCCACTTCTCGTCGTATGTGGAGGCCTCCCAGTCGTGGTAGACGATGTTGGCCACCTTGGGATCCGCCCAGGCCTCCCGCATGCGTGATTCGTCGACGCTCATGATCCGGTGAACTCCGCCTGCCCGGGACCCTTCTCGATGAAGGTCCGCATGCCGATCTCGCGATCCTGAGTGCCGAAGAGGCTCGCGAAGTGGACCCGCTCGATCTCGAGGCCATTCTCGAGATCGGTCTCCATGCCACGGGCGATCGCCACCTTTGCGGCCTGCAGCGCCAGGCGCGGGCCTCGGCCCAACTGGCGAGCCCACGCGAGGGCCTCGTCGTAGACCGACTCCGGAGCGACAACGCGGTCGACAAGCCCCATCGCGAGCGCCTCATCGGCACCGACGAAGCGACCACTGAGGATGAGGTCCTTGGCGCGCGAGATCCCGACGAGCCGCGGCAGGCGCTGCGTGCCTCCGGCCCCCGGGATGATGCCCAGCAGGATCTCCGGCTGCCCGAGCTTGGCGTTGTCGCCAGCCACGCGGAAGTCGCAGCACATGGCGAGCTCGCAGCCACCACCGAGTGCGAAACCAGTCACAGCGGCAATCGTCGGCTGCGGAATCCGCTCGACAGCGGTGAAGGCCTCCTGCAGGCCGCGGGTGCGCTCGAGTGCCTCCGAGAGCGACCAATCGGCCATCTCCTTGACATCGGCACCGGCCGCGAAGACCTTGGGGCCGCCGTAGACAACGACCGCGTCGACGTCCCGGCGCGCCGCCACCTCTCGAGCTGCGTCGCGCAGGCCCTCCTGGATGCGTATCGACAGGGCATTCATGGGGGGTCGCTCGAAGCGGATCGTGGCGATGCCCTCGACGACGTCGATGCTGACCTCGTCGGTCATGACTGCCTCCCACCCATTCGTGCACGTGCCGGCGCGTGCGTCATCCCACCCGGCGTCGCTGCAGCCTAGTAGCGTGGCACGGGTCGCCCGCCAGAGAGCCGGGTGACGCAGGTGACGACAGCCGGGACCAGAGGGGCATATGCAGCCGACGATCGATGGGGCCGGGACCTGGGATCCCCTCGGCCTGACGCTCGACGCCACCGGTGCCAACGTCGCCCTGTGGGCGCCGGGAGCTGCGGCCGTGGACCTGTGCCTGTTCGACGATTCGGGTCGCGAACACCGGATCCGCCTTCCCGAGCAGACCTTCGGGGTCTTCCACGGACATGTATCGGGCATCGCACCAGGCGCGGCGTACGGCTTCCGCGTGGACGGTCCCTGGGATCCCCAGAGCGGTGCGCGCTGGAATCCCGCGAAGTTGCTCATGGATCCCTATGCCCGTGCACTCGACGGGGACTTCCGACTCGATCCCGCGGTCTACGGACACGAGGGCGACGACGATCTCGTGCGCAATGACGCTGACTCCGCTCCCTTCGTGCCGCGGAGCATCGCCGTCACGACGTCCTTCGACTGGTACGACGATCGTGCACCCCAGACTCCGTGGACCGACACCGTGATCTACGAGACCCACGTGCGCGGAATCTCCATGCACCATCCGGGGGTGCCCGAGAACCTCCGCGGCACCTACGCCGGGCTCGCTCACCCCACGGTCGTCGACCACCTGGTTGGGCTCGGCATCACCGCGGTGGAGCTCATGCCCACGCATCACTTCGTCGACGAGCCCCATCTCCTCGAACTCGGTCTCACGAACTACTGGGGTTACAACACGCTGGGGTTCTTCGCGCCGCACGCGAAGTACGCCGCGAGCGGCACGCGCGGCGAGCAGGTGCGCGAGTTCAAGGAGATGGTCCGCACGCTCCACTCGGCCGGCCTCGAGGTCATCCTCGACGTCGTCTACAACCACACGGCGGAGGGCAACGAACTCGGCCCGACGCTGTCCTTCCGCGGCATCTGCAATCCCGGCTACTACCGACTGAGTGACGGCCGCCACTACATGGACTACACGGGCTGCGGCAACACCCTCGATGTCTCCAATCCGCATGTACTGCAGATGGTCATGGACTCGCTGCGCTACTGGGTGACCGAGATGCATGTCGATGGCTTCCGATTCGACCTCGCATCGGCATTGGCGCGGTCCTTCCACGACGTAGACATGCTCGGCACCTTCATGACGACGATCCAGCAGGACCCCACCCTGCGCCGCGTCAAGCTGATCGCCGAACCGTGGGATGTCGGCCCGGGTGGCTATCAGGTGGGTGAATTCCCGACCCTCTGGGCGGAGTGGAATGGCCGCTACCGCGACAACCTCCGCGACTTCTGGCGAGGCGCTGCGGGCGTGGGCGAGCTCGGCTGGCGGCTCTCCGGGTCAGCAGATCTCTACGCCGGCGAGGGACGGCGGCCATACTCCTCCATCAACTTCATCACGGCGCATGATGGCTTCCCCATGCGCGACCTCACGACGTACGACCACAAGCACAACGAGGCCAATCTCGAGGGCAACCGCGACGGCACGGACGACAACAGATCGGCCAACTACGGGGTCGAAGGTGAGACAGAGGACCCGGCCATCATCGAGGTCCGCCAACGCCAGATTCGCAACATGATCGCCACTCTCGTGCTCTCCACGGGAGTCCCGATGCTCCTGGGGGGAGACGAGATCGGGCGCACCCAGCGAGGGAACAACAACGCCTACTGCCAGGACAACGACATCTCCTGGTACGACTGGAATCTCGATCCCTGGCAGCAGGAGCTTCTCGAATTCACTCGCAGCGTCCTTGCGGTGCGCAGGGAGCACCGTATTCCGCCAGCGCTTCTTCTTCGATGGACGGCCGCATCGCGAGGGCGGTGCTCCCGACCTCGGCTGGGTGGGCCCGGACGGCCAACCGCTCACCAATGATGAATGGAATGCGCCGTGGACCAAGACCCTCGGCATGTATCTCTCCGGAGAGTTGCACCAGGTGCCCGGCGAGCCCATCCCGCCTACTGACGACTCGTTCCTCTTCCTGCTCCACGCGTCGGACGACGAGATCGACTTCACGCTTCCAGGCGAGCCGTTCGGTGCCGCATACGAGGTCGTGTTCGACACGGGCGCGCTACGCCCACCCGGTCCGATACCCGCTGGTGCGGCGCTGCGGCTGCAGCCGCGATCCTCGGCACTGCTGCGCGTGGCGTCCTAGCGGAGGACGGGCTCGTTGGCCGCCCCGAGCATGGCGGGCGCCGCGATGAGACCCATCTCCACCGGGGAGACCATGCCCTCGTGGCGCGGCAGCACGCGAACGGTGTAGCCGAAGGGGCCCGTGCTCGCGAGCGAGATGTCTCCTGAGAAGAGCCAGCGACTTCCGTCGTAGCCCTCCTCGGCCCGCAGGTCGGCGTAAGCCGGCGCGACGAGACGATCGTCGCCGTCCACGCGACCGAAGACGACCTGGACGAGGACGTCGTCGGGGGTGAGATCACCGAGACGTACGTGGGCGCGCAGATGCAACGGCGCGCCCAGGGAGGGAGCGTCCCCCACGCCCATCGCCTCGACATGCTCGACCGCGACTCCGTCCCATGCGGCCTCCACGCGCGACTTCCATGCGGCCAATCCGCGAGCCAGCGCGAAGTCATCGGCTGCGGCTCGCCGCGACGAGATGGCAGCAGGCTCGTAGAGGCGCGTGACGTACTCGCTCACCATGCGGCTCGCGAGAACCTTGGGTCCGAGGGTCATCAACGTGTGGCGCACGCGCTCGATCCAGCGATGGGGCAGCCCGTCGTCACCTCGCTGGTAGAAGGTGGGCGCCACCTCGCGCTCGATGAGGTCATAGAGGGCCGCCGCCTCCAGGTCATCGCGGCGATCGGCATCCTCGACGCCGTCCGCGGTGGGGATCGCCCAGCCGTTCTCGCCGTCGTACCACTCATCCCACCAGCCGTCGAGAATCGAGAGGTTGAGAGCGCCGTTGAGTGCGGCCTTCATGCCCGACGTGCCACTGGCTTCGAGCGGGCGAATGGGATTGTTGAGCCATACGTCGCAGCCCGGATACAGGATCGTGGCCATGGCGATGTCGTAGTCCGGCAGGAAGACAATCCGATGACGCACCTCGGGGTCATCCGCGAAGCGCACGAGCTCCTGGATCAGGCGCTTGCCGCCATCGTCCGCGGGGTGCGCCTTGCCTCCGATCACGAGTTGCACGGGCCGCTGCGGATCGAGCAGCAGATCGCGCAGGCGATCTGGATCACGCAGCATCAGGGTGAGGCGCTTGTAGGACGGCACACGCCGGGCGAAGCCGATCGTGAGGATGTCGGGGTCGAGAACTCCATCGATCCAGCCGAGTTCGGCATCGCTGGCACCCCGCACGCGCCACGAGGCCCGCAGGCGTGCCCGGGCATCGGCCACGAGCTTCTCGCGCAGTTGTCGCTTCACGGGCCAGATGGCCTCGTCGGGGATGCGGCCGATCGCTTCCCAGCCGCGCCCCTCCTCCACGAGCTCGGGCCCGACTTCGCGCGCGGCGAGATCACGCACCTCACGTGCCACCCACGTGGGCGCGTGCACACCATTGGTGATGGACGTGATGAGCACCTCGTCGGGATCGAAGCCCGGCCACAGGCCGGCGAACATCCCCCGGCTCACGGCGCCGTGCAGCAGGCTTACGCCGTTTGCGCGCTGCGACAGCCGCAGACCCATCACTGCCATGTTGAAGACACCCGGGTCTCCGTCGTCGAAGGTCTCTGCGCCGAGTTCGAGAATGCGCTCGGCCGGCATCCCCGGCTCGGCATTGTCGCCGCCGAAGAAGCGCTCGATGAGTTCGCGGGGGAATCGGTCGATTCCGGCCGGGACCGGCGTGTGGGTCGTGAAGACCGTGCCTGCGCGCACTGCCTCGAGCGCGGCGTCGAAGTCGAGCCCACCCACGACGAGCTCGCGCATGCGCTCGAGGCCGAGGAAGCCCGCGTGACCCTCATTGGAGTGGAAGACCTCGGGTGCCGGGTGACCGGTGATCTCGCAGTAGCGGCGCACAGCCCGGACGCCACCGATGCCCAGGAGCACCTCCTGGGCGAGGCGATGCTCGCCGCCCCCGCCGTAGAGACGGTCGGTCACATCACGGTCCGCGGGGTCGTTCTCCTCGATGTCGGAGTCCAGGAGGAGTAGGTCGACTCGGCCGACGCGCGCCACCCACACGCGCGCCTGCAGGGTGCGCCCACCCGGGAAGCCGATCGCGATGGTCACGCGCTCGCCCGAAGCGTCGCGGAGAAGCGACACGGGCAGACCGTCCGGATCAACGACCGGATATGTCTCGAGCTGCCAGCCTTCGCGCGAGAGAGTCTGATGGAAGTAGCCCGATCGATAGAAGAGTCCGACGCCGATGATGGGCACACCCAGGTCGGACGCTGCCTTGAGGTGATCGCCGGCGAGGATGCCCAACCCCCCGGAGTACTGCGGCAGTGCGGCGGCGATTCCATACTCCGGCGAGAAGTACGCGATGGCCTGGGGGCGATCCTCCGGCTGTCGCTGGTACCACGCATCGCGATGAAGGTAGGCGTGCAGGTTGTCGCGGGTGCGCCGTACCCAATCGACGTAGCCCGGGTCGCCAGCGAGTTCCTGCAGTCGCTCGCGCGATACCTCTCCGAGAAGGCCGACGGGGTCATCACCCACTCGATCCCACAACTCGGGATCGATCGCACGGAAGACATCACGTGTCTCCGGACTCCACGCCCAGTGCAGGTTGGCCGCGAGCTCCTCGAGTGGCTCCAACTCGGCGGGCACGACGGTGCGGACGGTAAACCTACGGATGGCCTTCACGGCGGTCACGCTAGCGGGTCGCGGGGGCGTGACACGAGCATGCGCGCCTCTTGCGGCGACACGACGGAAAACAGTCGCAGGGCCTGCAAATCCACCCTCTCCTTGCAGACGGATTTCGGCGCGTTCCCGACATGTCCCGGAGCACTCGGGACTGACGAGACGTCGATACTGATGTCCTAGGACCACTACCCTGGTCCTATGCCTCGGCGCCCGGCTCCAGCCGTACCGGTGTTCTCGGCCGCTTCGGGGGACGCGACCAAGCCGCCGGCCAAGAAGGCACCCGCCAAGAAGGCACCCGCCAAGAAGGCCCCCGCCAAGAAGGCACCTGCGCAGAAGGCCCCCGCGAAGAAGGCACCCGCCAAGAAGGCACCGGCTCGATCGGCATCGGGCATGGTCGCGGTCCCCGCCCTGCTCGCCGGCCGGATCCCGGTCACGGACGTCTGGCCCGTTGTCGAATCAGGGCGCACGCCGGCCAAGGCCGTTGTGGGTGAGCACGTGCCGGTGCGGGCCACCGTTTTCCGGGAGGGCCACGGCTCGCTCGGTGTCGAGGTGGTGCTGCGAGATCCCGCAGGCCGTGAGCGGTCGAGGACCCGCATGCAGGACCTGGGCACGGGAGTCGACATCTGGGGTGCCGAGATCACTACGGATGCCCAGGGCCTGTGGTCCTTCTCGATCGAAGCCTGGGACGACCCCTGGGGCACGTGGTGGCATCGTGCGAGCATCAAGGTCCCCGCCGGTGTCGACATGGACGTCGAGCTTGAAGAGGGTGCACAACTCATCGAGTCACTCACGGGTGGCGACCGCGCGCGCCTGGCAGAGATCGCGCGTACTGTCCGTGACGCCGAGTTGCCACCCGAGGTGCGGCTCGCTGCCGCTGGCGATCCTGATGTCCTCGCGGCGCTCGAAGCCCATCCGATGCGCGCGGGCGTGACCCACTGCGGCCCGTGGCCCCTGCTCGTCGAGCGCCGACGAGCCCTGGTGGGCTCGTGGTACGAGTTCTTCCCCCGCAGCGAGGGGGCGCGCGGTCGCCCGCTGAAGTCGGGAACCTTCGTGACAGCCGCCAAGCGCCTCCCGGCGATCGCCGCCATGGGTTTCGACGTCGTCTACCTCCCGCCGATCCATCCGATCGGAGCCACGAATCGCAAGGGTCGCAACAACACCCTCGAGCCCAAGGCGGGTGATCCTGGCTCGCCGTGGGCCATTGGCTCTCCGGCTGGCGGACACGACGCGATCCATCCGGATCTGGGTACCGAGGCGGACTTCGCGGCGTTCATCGCGCAGTGCCGCACACTCGGCATGGAGGTCGCCCTCGATCTCGCCCTGCAGGCCTCACCCGACCATCCCTGGGTCAGGGACCATCCCGAGTGGTTCACCTCTCGCGTGGATGGCTCGATCGCCTACGCCGAGAATCCGCCGAAGAAGTACCAGGACATCTATCCCCTCAACTTCGACAACGACCCCGAGGGGCTCTACGCCGAAGTAGCGCGCATCGTGCGGCACTGGATCGCTCAGGGAGTATCGATCTTCCGCGTCGACAACCCGCACACCAAGCCCCTGTGGGTGTGGCAGCGCCTCATCGCCGAGATCAATGCCGACCACCCTGATGTCATCTTCCTCGCCGAGGCATTCACTCGACCGCCCATGATGAGAGCCCTCGCCGAAGCCGGGTTCCAGCAGAGCTACACCTACTTCACCTGGCGCAATGACAAGCAGGGACTCGAGGAGTACTTCACCGAGCTCTCCGGGGTGGCATCGGCGTACATGCGACCCAACGCCTTCGTCAACACTCCCGACATCCTCCATGAGTTCCTCCAGACGGGTGGTCAGGCAGCCTTCGCCATCAGGGCGACCCTGGCGGCGACCCTCTCCCCCACATGGGGTGTCTACTCCGGCTTCGAGCTGTACGAGTCGGTCGCACTGCGCGAGGGAAGCGAGGAGTACCTCGACACCGAGAAGTTCGAGTACCGACCGCGCGATTGGGCAGCGGCCGAGCGGGAGGGCCGCACTCTCGCCCCCTACATCACGCTGCTCAACGCGGTACGCCGCAGCGTCATCCCACTCCAGGACCTGCGCAGCCTGAGATTCCACCGCACCGAGGACCCCGAGGTCATCGCCTACTCCAAGCAGGTCGGGGGGGAGATTGCGCTCGTCGTCTGCTCCCTGGATCCGCACCGCGTGCGCGAGACCACCGTGTGGTGGGACATGCCGGCTATCGGCATGGACTGGGCCGATCGCTTCATCGCCCACGATCACGTCACGGGACAGTCCTTCACCTGGGGACAGGCGACGTACGTGCGGTTCGACCCTGCCGCCACGGTGGCGCACATCGTCACAGTCGAGCAGGCGCCATGAGCAAAGATGCGAAGGACGCCAAGGACAGGAAGCTCCCGAAGACGCTCAAGGTCGAGCAGTCCGAGCTGGATCGCATCGTCGACGGCACCCACCACGATCCGCATGCGGTCCTCGGTCCGCACCCGGGCAAGGACGGTGTCACCATCCGCGTGCTCCGGCCCATGGCCGAGGCCGTCGTGGTGGTTCTCGACGACGGCTCGCGCGTGCCCCTGCGTCACGAGCATCGGGGCGTCTGGGCGGGAGTCCTGCCCGTCAAGAAGGTCCCCGACTACCGCCTCGACGTGACCTACGGAGGACGTGTCATCCCGGCCGACGATCCCTACCGATTCCTACCCACCCTCGGCGAGCTCGACATGCACCTGGTCGCGGAGGGGCGTCACGAGGAACTCTGGCGCGTCATGGGCGCCCACGCCCACACCTACGACACCCCGCAGGGCGCTGTCACAGGCGTGTCCTTCGCTGTGTGGGCACCCAATGCCCGGGGCGTGCGCGTCACGGGCACGTTCAACCATTGGGACAGCCTCGCCCACCCGATGCGCAGCCTGGGGGCGACAGGGATCTGGGAGATCTTCATTCCCAACATCGGCGATGGGACGATCTACAAGTTCGCCATCCTGGGCGCCGATGGCATATGGCGCGAAAAGGCGGATCCCTTCGCCTTCGCCACCGAGCTCCCGCCCGCCACGGGCTCGGTCGTCTACACCTCCGACTACCGCTGGTCGGATGAGGCGTGGATGGCCCAGCGTGCGGGATCGGATCCGCTCCGGCATCCGCTGTCGATCTATGAAGTGCACCTCGGATCGTGGCGACCCGGCCTCGACTACCGTCAACTCGCAGAGGAGCTGACGGCGTACGTCGTCGAGCAGGGCTTCACGCACGTCGAGTTCCTGCCTGTCGCGGCGCACCCCTTCGCGGGTTCGTGGGGATACCAGGTGACGTCGTACTTCGCCCCCACTCCGCGCTTCGGCAGCCCCGACGACCTGCGCTACCTCATCGATCGCCTGCACCAGGCGGGTATCGGAGTCCTCGTCGACTGGGTCCCCGCGCACTTCCCCAAGGACGACTGGGCGCTTGCACGTTTCGACGGCACGCCGCTGTACGAGCATGCGGATCCACAGCGCGGCGAGCATCCCGACTGGGGCACCTACATCTTCGACTTCGGACGCACCGAGGTGCGCAACTTCCTGGTGTCGAACGCGGTCTTCTGGTGCGAGGAGTTCCACGTCGACGGTCTGCGCGTTGACGCTGTCGCCTCCATGCTCTACCTCGACTACTCGCGCGAGCCGGGCGAATGGACTCCCAATGTCTACGGCGGTCGTGAAAATCTCGACGCCGTCGCCTTCCTGCAGGAGATGAACGCCACCGTCTACAAGCGTGTCCCCGGCGTGGTCACCATCGCTGAGGAATCCACCGCGTGGCCCGGCGTGACGCGACCCACCTACCTGGGCGGTCTCGGCTTCGGCCTGAAGTGGAACATGGGCTGGATGCACGACTCACTCGGCTACATGCAGCGCGAGGCCGTGCACCGGCAGTACCACCACAACGCGATGACCTTCGCGATGATGTACGCCTACAGCGAGCATTTCGTGCTGCCCATCTCCCACGACGAGGTCGTCCACGGCAAGGGCTCGCTCATCGGCAAGATGCCCGGTGACCGCTGGAAGGAGCTCGCGAACCTGCGCGCCTACCTCGGCTACATGTGGGCCCACCCCGGACGCAAGCTCCTCTTCATGGGGTCGGAGTTCGCCCAGTCTGCCGAGTGGAATGCGGATGCGGGGCTGGAGTGGTGGCTCATGCAGTTCGAGGAGCACGCCGGCGTCGCGCGCGCCGTAAGCGACATCAACGCCGTCTACCGGGCGACACCCGCACTGTGGCAGCGCGATGATGACCCAGGCGGCTTCGAGTGGATCGACGCCAACGATGCAGAGTCCAATGTCTTCAGCTGGATCCGCTGGGACGATGCCGGACGGCCGCTGGTCAACGTGTCGAACATGTCCGCGATCCCCCGTGAGGGCTACCGGCTCGGACTTCCGATGAGCGGTGTATGGCTCGAGGTACTCAACACGGATGCACACGAGTACGGCGGAAGCGGCGTAGGCAACCTCGGTGAGGTCACCGCCGTGGACGAGCCGTGGCACGGCCGGGCCGCGAGTGCGCGCGTCACGCTGCCGCCCCTCGCCACGATCTGGCTTCGCCCGTCCTCGATTCCGCCCGTAACCGACGTCAAGGACGTCGTTAACGTCGATTAAGGGCGCAGGCGGGTCACTTAGAAGAGGGCGGACGCCAGCGCCACGCGGGCGGGGGGCACCGCCGGGTCGTCGCCCGCGACGGCGAAGAGTTCGATCAGGCGGCCGCGGGCGCGATCACGGTCATCACCGCTTGTGGCCTTGACCTCTGCGATGAGCGCCGCAAACGCGGTGGCCCAATCCCCTTCGGCCGCGGCGACATCAGCGTCGCGCAGGGCACCGGTCTCATCGCCCCGCTCCAGCCGGAGCTGCAATTCGCACAGCGCTACTCCCGCCTGCGCATCAGCATCGCCCGGAGTGGCGGCAAGCACCTCGCGATAGGCGTCAGCGGCTGCGGCCCAATCGCCCGCCTCGATGGCGTCGAAGGCAGCCGTGAAGCGCGGATCGATTGGCGGCTCGTCCGCCGCCTCGGCCTGCGCCTCAGGCGCCACCACGCCGGCGACCGTGCCGTTGACACCGTTCTCACCCGCAACGCGAAGCAACTCGTCGATGAAGGCGCGCACCTGGGGCTCGGGCAAGGCGCCCTGGAAGAGCAGCAGCGGCTGCCCCGCGAGGACCGCGAAGACGCTGGGAATCGATTGCACCTGGAACGCTGCCGCGATCTGCTGCTCGGCATCGACATCGACCTTGGCGAGCACGAAACGCCCGCCGTACTCGGCCGCAAGCGTCTCGAGAATCGGCGACAGAGTCTTGCAGGGTCCGCACCAGGATGCCCACAGATCGAGGACGACCGGCACCGTCTGGCTCTGGATGATCACATCGCGCTCGAATGATGCCGTGGTGACATCGATGACGACACCTGTCGGTGCATCGACCATCGCGCTCTCGCGGCGTTTCTCCGCCTCGCGCTGACTCGCTAGGGCTCCGAGGTCCACGGCGCCGCGGAGCGGAAGGGAGGGCTGACTCACGCGGCTATCCTCGCACTCGCGATCAGGGCTCCGAGAGGAGCCCATCCGCCGCCGCGAAGGAACTCAACCGCCCATCAGCCACCGCAGTGATGACCTCCGGGGACAGCCGCTCAGCGAGCAGCATCCGCGAGCGTCCGCTCGCAAGGGCCAGGATCTCCGCCGCCGCGCGAGCCCGCCGGCGCTGCACGGCTCGGTCTCCCTCGTCCAGCCAGGCACGCCGCTCATCGAGGGCACCGAGGAGGTCGTCGATGTCGCCCCGGGCTGCGACGGAGGTGACCACGAGGGGTGCCCAACCGTCCGTGGGCGTGCCCAGGCGGAGCATCTGGCGTACGTCGCGCGCCGTTGCCTCGGCGCCCTCGCGATCGGCCTTGTTGACGCAGACGATGTCGGCGATCTCGAGGATGCCCGCCTTCGCCGCCTGCACGCCGTCACCCATGCCCGGTGCGAGGAGCACAACGGTGGCATCAGCGGTGGCGGCGACATCCACCTCGGACTGGCCGACCCCGACCGTCTCGATGAGCACGACCTCGCACCCCGCCGCCTCGAGCACGCGCACCGCCTGCGGAGTGGCAGCAGCCATGCCACCGAGATGACCGCGCGACGCCATGGATCGGATGAAGACGCCAGGATCGGTGGCGTGCTCCTGCATGCGAATGCGATCGCCGAGCAGCGCACCACCGGTGAAGGGCGAGCTCGGGTCGATGGCGAGTACGCCGACGCGCTGGCCTCGGCCGCGATAGGCACCCACCAAAGCTGACGTCACGGTCGACTTGCCCACACCGGGCGAGCCCGTCAGGCCGATCACGTAGGCGGATGCGCCCGCAGGCAGCGCCTCGAGAGCGCCGGCGAGTTCGGGAGCACCGTCCTCAACCCAGGAGATGAGCCGTGCGACCGCTCGCGCCTCGCCTGCGCTCACGCGCGTGACGAGCTCATCGACCTCCATCAGACCTCGGGCACTCTGATGATGAGCGCATCCCCCTGGCCGCCTCCTCCGCACAGGGCTGCGGCGCCGAGTCCGCCGCCGCGACGTCGGAGCTCATAGGCGAGATGGAGCACGATGCGGGCACCGGACATGCCGATCGGATGGCCCAGTGCGATGGCACCACCGTTGACGTTGACGATGTCCTCGGAGACACCGAGCTGACGCATCGACACGATGCCGACGGCGGCGAAGGCCTCATTGATCTCGACGAGATCAAGATCACTGACGCTGATGCCCTGCTTCTCGCACGCACGCAGGATCGCCCGCGCCGGCTGCTCGTGCAGCGAGGCATCGGGGCCGGCCACGACACCGTGCGCTCCGATCTCGGCAATCCAGGTGAGGCCGAGTTCCTCGGCCTTGGCGCGACTCATCACGACGACTGCCGCCGCGCCGTCGGAGATCTGGGAGGCCGAGCCAGCAGTGATCGTGCCGTCCTTGGCGAAGGCAGGCCGGAGCCCGGCCAGGGACTCCACCGTCGTGTCCGCACGGATGCCCTCATCACGCGTCACGACGACCGGATCGCCCTTGCGCTGAGGAATCTCGACAGCGGCAATCTCGTCGTCGAAGCGGCCCGCATCCTGCGCAGCCGCCGCGAGCCGATGGGAGCGGGCAGCGAAGGCGTCCTGGTCCTCGCGCGTCAGGGCGTAGCGGGAGTTGAAGCCCTCGGTCGCCTCGCCCATCGCGCACTGGTCGAAGGCGCAGGTTAATCCGTCGAACGCCATCGAGTCCACGACGGACCAGTCGCCGAACTTCACCCCCTCGCGCGAGCCCATGAGCAGATGCGGGGCATTGGTCATCGACTCCATGCCGCCTGCAACCACGACGTCGAACTCACCCGCGCGGATCAGCTGATCCGCGAGCGCGATCGCGTCGAGACCCGACAGGCACACCTTGTTGATGGTGAGCGCGGGGACGTCCATGCCGATCCCCGCCTTGACCGCAGCCTGGCGCGCGGTGATCTGCCCGGTGCCGGCCTGGAGGACCTGACCCATGATCACGTAGTCGATCTGGTCGGGGCTGACCCCGGAGCGCTCGAGGGCGGCCTTGATGGCGACGCCACCCAGGTCCGCGGCCGAGAGGCCCTTGAAGGCTCCGAGGAGGCGACCCATAGGGGTGCGGGCTCCCGCGACGATGACGGACATGACACCTCCGAGCGCGCCCCTCGGGGGCGCTTGCGACGATGGGCTCACCCTAGCGAGGGCCCCGGGCCCAGCACCCCCTGGAGGAGCCATGTCGACCGACCCGGTGATCACGCGCATCGACCACGTCGGCATCGCCGTCCCCGACCTCGATGCCGCCATCCGCTTCTACGCCGAGGCCTTCGGGGTCGAGGTGGTCCACGAGGAGGTCAACGAGGAGCAGGGCGTCCGCGAGGCGATGCTCGCCGTTGGAGATGCGCACATCCAGCTCCTCGCTCCACTGCGACCGGACTCACCCATCGGCAAGTTCCTCGAGCGCCAAGGACCCGGCATCCAGCAGGTGGCCTACACCGTCGACGACATCGAGGTCGCTGCGGATCGGCTCCGCGCAGCAGGGGTGCGCATGCTCTACGACGCCCCGAAGTCCGGCACAGCGGGCTCGCGCGTCAACTTCGCCCACCCCAAGGACTGCGGCGGGGTGCTCATCGAGCTGGTCGAGCCCGCGACAGGTCACCACTCAGCCCACTAGCATGAACGATCGTTAAGCGCCGCACGCGCACCCGAGGGGAGCACCATGGATCAGATCCGCGAGGCCATCCTGGCCGGCGCAGGCTCCGACATCGGAGGTCTCCCCCTCCCCGAGTCGTACCGCGGTGTCACGGTCCACAAGGACGAGGCCGGGATGTTCGAGGGACTCAGCACCTGGGACAAGGACCCGAGGCAGTCACTCCACATCGACGACGTGCCCCTACCCGAGCCCGGGCCGGGAGAGGCACTCATCGCCGTCATGGCGAGTTCCATCAACTACAACACCGTGTGGACATCGATCTTCGAGCCGGTATCCACCTTCGGCTTCCTCGAGCGACTGGGCCGCACGAACGACATGGGCAAGCGCCATGATCTGCCCTACCACGTGATCGGATCCGACGCCGCCGGCGTCGTGCTGCGCGTCGGCACCGGGGTCAATGCCTGGAAGCCCGGCGACGAGGTCGTCGCACATTGCCTATCGGTCGATCTCGAAAGCCCGCTCGGCCACAACGACACGATGCTCGATCCCGAGCAGCGCATCTGGGGATTCGAAACCAACTTCGGCGGCCTCGCAGAGGTCGCCCTGGTCAAGTCCAACCAGCTGCTGCCCAAGCCCGCGCATCTGACCTGGGAGGAAGCGGCAGCACCCGGCCTGGTCAATTCGACCGCTTACCGCCAGCTTGTCTCGCGCAACGGCGGAGGCATGAAGCAGGGCGACATCGTCCTCATCTGGGGCGCGACCGGCGGCCTGGGCTCCTACGCCACGCAGTACGCCGTCAACGGGGGCGCGATTCCCGTCTGCGTCGTGTCGAGCGACGACAAGGCAGATCTGTGCCGCGCCATGGGAGCGGAACTCATCATCAACCGCCGAGACGAGGACTACCGCTTCTGGAAGGACGAGCACACCCAGGACCCCAAGGAGTGGCAGCGCCTGGGCAAGCGCATCCGGGAGCTCACCGGGGGCGAGGACGTCGACATCGTCTTCGAGCATCCTGGGCGCGAGACCTTCGGTGCCAGCGTCTACGTGACACGCAAGGGCGGCACGATCACCACGTGCGCATCGACCTCGGGGTTCATGCACGAGTACGACAACCGCTATCTGTGGATGAACCTCAAGAGCATCGTGGGGTCGCACTTCGCTAACTACCGCGAGGCGTACGAGGCCAATCGCCTCATCTCGCGCGGCCTCATCCACCCCACCCTTTCCAAGACATTTCCGCTCGAGGGCGCCGGCCAGGCGGCCTACGAGGTCCACCGCAATGCCCACCAGGGCAAGGTCGGCGTCCTGTGCCTCTCGCCCGAGGAGGGCCTCGGCGTTCGCGACCAGGAGATGCGCGAGCGACACCTGCCCGCCCTCACCCGTTTCGCTGGGGCTTGAGCCCACCCTCCCGCGTACGATGACCCGGGCGGCCAGGTCGGCGTCGCCCCCACGGGACCGGGAAGGGGCGACGGTGGCGACAAGCCAGATCACCGACCGCCAGCCCTGGCATCTCGACCGCGGCCGTCGGGCGGGCGAGATGGGCTATCTCCCGGGCCTGGACGGCATCCGGGCACTGGCCGTCCTTGGGG
>JBEGMG010000315.1:0-21216 GCA_041183165.1 Actinomycetota bacterium
GCGGGCGAGCTTGGCACCCGCCAGCGCCTGCAGTTCCTCCGCCGAGGAGGCGGTCTCCGCCGCGAAGCCGACGATCACCTGACCTCCGACCCGGTGGGCGACAAGATCGACGAGGATGTCGGGGTTGCGCACGAGTCGGACGGGCTCGGGCTCATGGTCATCGGACTTCTTGATCTTGGTCGCCGAGGTCAGCTCCGGCCTGAAGTCGGCCACCGCCGCTGCCATGACGATGGCATCAGCAGCGCCCTGCTCCGCCAGCATCGCCTCGCGCATGAGCATGGCGGTCGTGGCGACGATCACGCGAGCACCGGGCGGCGGGGGCACCTCGACGGTGCCGACGATCGCGGTCACCTCGGCACCGCGTGCGAGTGCCCGCTCCACGATGGCGAAGCCCTGACGGCCACTGGAGCGATTGCCGAGGAAGCGCACGGGATCGAGGTCCTCGCGGGTGCCTCCCACGGAAACGAGCAGGTGGCGTCCGGAGAGGTCCCGGGACGCGGGCTGCAGGGCCTCCTCGACGAGGCGGGCGATCTCCTCGGGCTCGGGCAGGCGCCCGGCACCGGAATCGGACCCCGTGAGGCGCCCGACCGCCGGCTCGATCACCTGCACGCCCCTGCTGCGCAGGGTGGCGACATTGGCCCGCGTGGCGGGGTGCTCCCACATCTCGGTGTGCATGGCCGGAGCCATGAGCACGGGCCCACTGGCCGTGAGCAGTGACGCGGTGAGCAGGTCATCGGACATGCCGGCGGCAGCCCGCGCGAGGAGATTGGCGCTCGCGGGAGCAACGACGACGAGGTCGGCCCACCGCCCGAGGCTGACATGCGGTACGGCGGGGACGTCGGACCACACGGAGTCGCTCACGGAGTGACCGGAGAGGGCCTCCCATGTGGGAGCGCCGACGAAGCGGAGCGCCGATGCGGTCGGGACGACGCGGACGTCGTGACCCGATTCGCGCAGGATCCTCAGCAGGGAGCACGCCTTGTAGGCGGCGATGCCCCCCGAGACGCCGAGGAGGATGCGCGCGCTCAGGTCAGCTCCTCCTCCACGACCGCGACCACGACCTCAGCCGCGGGGTCGTAGGGCTCGGAGGTGACCAGGCCTGCGTCGATCTCGCGCATGGCGATGGAGAGGGGCTTCTCCTGCACGTGCGTCTCGACGAGCGGACCGACGTACTCCAGCAGGCCCTCTCCCAACTGGGAGTAGTAGGCGTTGATCTGGCGCGCGCGCTTTGCGGCGTAGATGACGAGGGAGTACTTGGAGTCGGACTTGGCGAGCAGGTCGTCGATGGGCGGGTAGATGATGCCCTCGGGGCGCGCGGACGCTGACATGGTCGACCTCTCACCGATGGATGATGCGGATGGGACGGGTGCGAGCACTCGCACCGAAGGAGGAGTCTACCCCCCGATCAGCGGGAAGCGATCGGCGCTGCCTGGTCCATGAGGGCCAGGATGGCCTCGGCGGCCTCGTCCACGGAGGCGTTGACGACCGTGTGGTCGAACTCCCCCTCGGCGGCCAACTCCACGCGGGCAGTCGCCAGGCGCCGCTCGATCACCTCGGGGGACTCCGTGCGCCGCCCCTGCAGTCGCTCCACGAGGACCTCCCACGACGGCGGGGCCAGGAACACGCGGATGGCCTCCGGGGCGCTGTCGCGGACCTGGCGGGCACCCTGGAGTTCGATCTCCAGGAGTACGTCGTCGCCGCCCGCAAGGGCTTCCTCGACCGGTCCCGCGGGCGTGCCGTAGAGGTGCCCGGCGAATTCGGCCCACTCCAGGAGTTGGCCGCGCGCGATCATCGCCTCGAATCCCGCACGATCGACGAATCGATAGTGGACACCATCGATCTCGCCGGCTCGGGGTGGGCGCGTGGTCGCCGACACGGAGAAGACCAGGTCGGGACGCAGCGACCGCAGTCGCACCACGACGCTGGACTTCCCGACGCCCGAAGGCCCGGAGAGCACGAGCAGCCGCCCGCGACCGGGGCCGGCTCCTTCGAGCATGCGCACGAGCGCGGCGACCTGGTGCTCCCCCAGGCCGCGCAGACGTCGCGACTCCGCCACGTGGCATTGCGCGAGGATGCGGGTGGCGCGCGTCGGACCAATCCCGGGGCAGGCCTCCACAAGGTCGCGTGCGCGCATGCGCGCGACTGCGGGGTCGTCGTCACGCATGGCGATCACCTCGCGCACCGAGCCGCCCTCGGCGAGATGTCGTTTGATGTCGGCCCGGCGTCTGCGTGCCTCGAGGGCGAGCTGCCGTCCTCGCGCGCGAGCGTCATCGTCGAGGTCGGGCCGGTCAGCCATAGCCGAGGTCCCCGGCGATCGCCGCGGCAGCGGCCGACACATCCGCCGCCCCCGTGATCGGCCGGCCGATGACGAGCAGGTCGGCGCCTCGCTGCAGAGCCTCGCGAGGGGTCGCTACCCGGCGCTGATCTCCGACATCGGAGCCGGCGGGCCGCACTCCGGGGGTGATGAGGGTGACGTCGCGCCCCTCGAGGGCCGCACGAACCTCGCCCACCTCCTCGGGGGAGCACACCACCGCACGGGCGCCCGCGTCCACGGCCGCCACGGCGAGGCGCACCGCCAATTCACCGGCGGATGCTGCGCCCGGACCGAGGAGGTCGAGATCGCGCATGTCCTGGGTGGTCAACGACGTGAGCACGGTGACGGCGACGATGCGGGTCTCGGGGAGGGCATCGGCGGCCGCCGCGACCATCGCGGGGCCGCCGGATGCGTGCACCGTGAGGAAGTCCGGCCCGAGGTCGGCCACTGCTCGCGCGGCACCCGACACCGTGGCGGGGATGTCGTGCAGCTTCAGATCGAGGAAGAGCGCGCATCCGGGTGCTGCGGCACGCGCCGTCTCGACCGCGCGACGACCGTCGCGCACGTAGGTCTCCAGGCCCACCTTCAATGTGCTCACGTGCGGCGCGACAGCGCCCGCCCAGGCGCCCAGGGTGGCGAGGTCAGGAGCGTCGAGGGCGACCGCGATGGGAGCGCGGCTCACACCCACTCCGGGAGAGAGAGGTCATCGTCGTCGGCGTCTTCGACCACGGCGTCCGGCTCGCGATGGGCATGGGACACCGCGTCGCGCAGGCGCGAGAAGCCGCGGTCGGCCGCGAGCGTCGCCAGTTCGGCATGGACACGCGCCGGCGCCGACGGATCGTGGAAGACCACGGTGCCGACAGACACGGCATCAGCGCCGGCCAGGATGAACTCGAAGGCATCGGCACCATTGCGGATGCCGCCCATCCCGATGAGGGGCACCTCCGGCAGGACGTCACGCACCTGCCATACGCACCGCACGGCGATGGGTCGGATCGCTGGGCCGGAAAGCCCACCGGTGACACCGGCGAGCGCGGGACGCATGGTGTCGACGTCGATCACCATGCCCAGCGTGGTGTTGATGAGGGAGAGCCCGTCGGCCCCCGCACGCACGCAGGCCAGGGCGATCGTGCCGATGTCGGTGACGTCAGGAGAGAGCTTGGCGAACACCGGGATGCTCGGGTCGGTCGAACGGCGCACTCCCCCGATCACTGCAGCCGCCGAGTCCGCGCGACACGCGAAGACCTGACCGCGATCGGCCACATTGGGGCAGGAGATGTTGACCTCGAGTGCATCGAAGCCGCCGTGATCCCGCAGGATCTTCGCGAGCTCCTCGTATTCCTGCGTCGTGCCGCCCGCGATCGAGACGATCACGCGCGCGCCACGCTCCCGCAACCACGCGAGGTCCGTTTCCAGGAAGGCGTGGATACCCGGACCCTGGAGCCCGATGGAATTGAGCATGCCGCTGGGGGTCTCGGCCATACGCGGGGTCGCGCGACCGGAGCGGGGCTCGAGCATGATGCTCTTGGTCACGACGGCACCGATGGATGTGATGTCGAAGAACTGATCCAGTTCGCGCCCCGAAGCCGCACACCCGGATGCGGTGAGGACCGGGCTCGGCAGCCCCACGGAACCCAGCCGTGTCGACATGTCGATCTTGGGCACCGCGGCGGCGGATGTCCCATGGCGCACCACTGCTCGGGTCATCGGTCCCTCCCCTCGATGACGGGTGCTCCGAGAGTGTCGGGGGGAATGGTGCCGACCTCCTGCCAGCGCACGCGGTCGCCACGGAAGATGGGCCCCTCCACACAGGAGCGCAGCATGCGCGTGATGCCGTCATCGCCGATGACGGGCAGCACGCACGTCATGCACACGCCGATGCCACACGCCATGGACTCCTCGACGGCGCACTGGCTGTAGATGCCTGCCTGCGACGCGATGTCGGCGACCGCCGCCAGCATTCCCATGGGCCCACAGGCGTAGACCACATCCGTGGCGGCGCGATCGATCGCGGCACGCAGGTGGTCGGTGACCAGGCCCGCCTCTCCGAGTGAGCCGTCGTCGGTGGTGATCGTCACGGTGGAGGCGATGCGCTTGGCTTCGAGGACACCGAAGAGCTTCTCCTCGGTGGATGCGCCGAGCACGACATCGACTCGGCATCCGCGCTCGCGCAGGTGCTCGGCGAGGAAGACGAGCGGAGCCGCGCCGTAGCCTCCGCCGACGAGAAGGCATGACACCGGATCGCGCGGGAGCGCGAAAGGGCGCCCGAGCGGGGCCACGATGTCGAGCACGTCACCCCTGCGCCGCTGGGTGAGCCAGTGCGTCCCCGGGCCGGCATCGGCGATGACGAGGTCGATCGTGCCGCCGTAGATCCCGCGCGACTGGACACCGTGGATGGAGAAGGCGCGGCGCAGGAGCAGGCCGGTCGAGTCGAGATCGCCGATACCGAGGGTGGCGAAATTGCCGGGTCGCGCGAGCTCGGGCACGCCGGGCGCTGTCACGGTGAGCACGTGGTAGAGACCGGCACGGCGTACGGACACGACCTCGCCCCTGACCTGCACGGGCATCAGGCACCTCCCGTGGCGCGCAGACGGCTGAGGTCCTCAGCGTATTCCTGCAGCGAACGTACGCCGATGCCGCCGTCGGTCGACGCACCGGGCATGCCCGACAGGAGGGATTCGATGCCGAGGACGGTCGCTGCCAATCCCTGGATCGTGGTGATGCACGGCACGCCCTTGAGGACGGCGGCCGTGCGAATCTCGTAGCCGTCCAAGCGCGGCCCGACCCCGAAGGGGGTGTTGATGATGAGATCGATGTCGCCCGCCATGATCGCGTCGACTGTCGTCGGCTCTCCCTGCGGCCCCGTGCCCTCGCGCTGCTTGCGCAGGAACCCCACCTTGAGCCCGTGCCGGCGCAGCACCTCGGCGGTGCCCTCGGTGGCGACGATCTCGAAGCCCAGGTCGGACAGGCGCTTGAGGGGGAAGATCATCGCCCGCTTGTCGCGGTCGGCGACCGACACGAACACGCGACCCGTGGTGGGGAGCCCTCCGGCGTAGGCGGCCTCCTGGGACTTGGCGAATGCGGCGCCGAAGTCCATGTCGATGCCCATGACCTCACCGGTCGATCGCATCTCGGGGCCGAGGACGGTGTCGACACCGTGGAAGCGGCCGAAGGGCAGCACCGCTTCCTTGACAGCGATCGGAGTGCCGGGCGGCAGCGAGGCGCCATCGCCCTCCGCGGGAAGCAGCCCGCCGGCACGCAGGCTCGCGATCGACTCCCCGAGCATGATGCGCGCGGCGGCCTTCGCCAAGGGGACCGCGGTGGCCTTGGACACGAAGGGGACGGTGCGGGAGGCACGCGGGTTCGCCTCGAGGACGTGGAGCACGCCGCCGGCGAGGGCGTATTGGACATTGAGCAGTCCGCGCACGCCGATTCCGTCGGCCAGGGCACGGGTGGAGACGCGGATGCGCTCGATCTCCTTAGGGCCGAGGGACACCGGCGGCAGGGCGCACGCGGAGTCGCCGGAGTGGATTCCCGCCTCCTCGATGTGCTCCATGACCCCGCCGATGTAGAGGTCGTGGCCGTCGTAGAGCGCATCGACGTCGATCTCGACGGCATCGTCGAGGAATCGATCGACGAGCACGGGGTGCTCGGGGTTGATCTGCGCTGCGCGCACGAGATAGTCGCGCAGCATCTGCTCGTCGTAGACGATCTCCATGCCGCGCCCGCCGAGGACATAGGACGGGCGCACGAGAACGGGGTAGCCAATCTCCTCCGCGATGCCCCTGGCTTCCTCGAAGGAGAAGGCGGTGCCGAAGCGCGGGGCTGGAAGCGCCGCGCGCGTGAGCAGGGCGCCAAACTCCGCGCGATCCTCAGCGAGGTGGATCGCGGCCGGTGACGTGCCCACGATCGGCACGCCCGCATCTTCGAGCCCCTTGGCCAATCCGAGCGGAGTCTGCCCGCCGAGTTGGACGATCACGCCCGCGAGCTGCCCGGTCGCGGACTCGGCGTGGACGACTTCGAGGACGTCTTCGAGGGTGAGCGGCTCGAAGTAGAGCCGATCGGAGGTGTCGTAGTCGGTGGACACGGTCTCGGGGTTGCAGTTGACCATGATCGTCTCGTAGCCCGCCTCGCGCAGGGTGAGCGAAGCGTGGACGCACGAGTAGTCGAACTCGATGCCCTGTCCGATGCGATTGGGCCCGGAGCCAAGGATGATCACCTTGCGCCGGTCACTGGGCTCGACCTCGGTCTCCTCGTCGTACGACGAGTAGTGATACGGCGTACGCGCGGCGAACTCCGCAGCGCACGTGTCGACGGTCTTGAAGACCGGTCGGATTCCCCACCCGTGGCGCAGCTCGCGCACCTCGCGCTCGGGGATGCCGCGCAGCGATGCGATCTGGGCGTCGGAGAAGCCGTGACGCTTGGCGACTCGCAGGAGTGCCGGATCGAGCGACTCGGCCGCTCGGAGGCGGTCGGCGAGATCGTTGACGATCTGGATCTGGGCCAGGAACCAGGGGTCGATACCCGTGGCCTCATGCACCTCGTCGATGCTCGCCCCCGCCCAGAGCACCTGCTGCACCTCGCGCAGGCGGCCGTCGTGGGGGGTGCGGATCGACCGCATGAGGTCAGGCAGATCCACGTCGTCGGGCCAGGCGAAGACGGCTTCGTGGCGCTCGAGGGAGCGCAAGGCCTTCTGCAGGGCCTCGGTGAAATTGCGTCCGATCGCCATCGCCTCACCCACGGACTTCATCGTGGTGGTGAGAGTGGGATCGGCCTGCGGGAACTTCTCGAAGGCAAAGCGCGGCACCTTGACGACGATGTAGTCGAGGGTGGGCTCGAAGGAGGCGGGTGTCTCGCGCGTGATGTCGTTGGGAATCTCGTCGAGGGTGTAGCCCACGGCGAGACGTGCGGCGATCTTGGCGATGGGGAATCCGGTCGCCTTCGACGCGAGGGCGGATGAGCGCGAGACACGCGGATTCATCTCGATGACGATGAGTCGCCCGTCACGGGGATTGACCGCGAACTGGATATTGCACCCACCCGTGTCGACACCGACGGCACGGATGATGTCGATCGCGACATCGCGCATGTGCTGGTATTCGCGATCCGTGAGCGTGAGTGCGGGTGCGACGGTGATCGAGTCGCCCGTGTGCACCCCCATGGGGTCGAGATTCTCGATGGAGCACACCACGACGACGTTGTCGCTGCGGTCGCGCATGAGCTCGAGCTCGTATTCCTTCCATCCGATGATGGATTCCTCGAGTAGGACCTCGTGCGTGGGGCTCGCCTGCAGGCCCGTCCCGGCGATGCGCAGCAGATCGGACTCGTCGTAGGCGATGCCGGATCCGGCTCCGCCCATGGTGAAGGACGGGCGCACGACGACCGGGTAGCCGAGCGACTCGACCGCGCCCAGGCACTCCTCGATGCTGTGGCAGATCGCGGAGCGCGCACTCTCAGCGCCCACGTCCGCCACGATCCCGCGGAAGAGCTCGCGGTTCTCCCCGCGCTCGATCGCGTCCACGTCGGCGCCGATGAGCTCGACGCCGTAGCGCTCGAGAGCGCCCGAACGGTGCAGGGCCATGGCCGTGTTGAGCGCGGTCTGGCCACCGAGGGTCGCGAGGAGCGCGTCGGGCCGCTCGCGCTCGATGATGCGCTCGACGTAAGCGGGTGTGATGGGCTCCACATAGGTCGCGTCGGCGACCTCGGGGTCGGTCATGATCGTCGCCGGATTGGAGTTGACGAGGATGACGCGGATGCCCTCGGCCTTGAGCACGCGGCACGCCTGGGTGCCGGAGTAGTCGAACTCGCACGCCTGGCCGATCACGATCGGCCCCGATCCGATGACGAGGACCGAGGAGATGTCCTCGCGCCTAGGCATGGGCGCGCTCCGACATCAGCTCGGCGAACGTGTCGAAGAGGTCCGCGGCATCATGTGGGCCGGCTGCTGCTTCGGGGTGGTACTGCACGCTGAACGCCGGGACATCGAGGCAGCGCAGGCCCTCGACCACGCCATCGTTGAGACAGACGTGGCTCACCTCGACCCGGCCGAACGGCGTGTCGACGACCTCTCCGACGGGCGCATCGACGGCGAAGCCGTGGTTGTGCGCCGTGACGGCCACACGGCCCGTCGCGAGATCCTGGACCGGCTGATTGATGCCGCGATGCCCGAAGCGCAGCTTGTAGGTCCCGAAGCCCAGCGCGCGACCGAGCATCTGATGGCCGAAGCAGATCCCGAACACCGGGCGCCCCGCCTCCAGCGCTGCGCGCACGAGCGAGACGGCGTGATCGGCCACCGCGGGGTCGCCCGGGCCATTGGAGAAGAACACTCCGTCGCGTCCGCGGGCCAGTAGTTCTTCGGCGGTGACATCTGCGGGCAGCACGTGCACGGTCATGCCACGCTCGGCCATCCGATGCGGAGTCATCGACTTGATGCCGAGGTCCACCGCTGCCACGACGAATCGCTCCTCGCCGATGGCCGGGACGACGTAGGACTCGGACACGGTGACATCGCCGGTGAGATCGCAGCCCGCCATGGGCGGTGCCGCGAGGACATGCTGGACAAGGTCGGCCTCCGGCGCTTCGGCCGAGGCACCGCTGAAGATCCCCACGCGCATGGCACCGCGGTCACGCAGGTGACGCGTCAGCGCCCGCGTATCGATGTCGCAGATGCCCACGATGCCAGCGGCGATGAGGTCATCCTCCAGGCTGCGGCTCGCCCTCCAGTTGGAGGCGACGGGCGAGGGGTCGCGCACGACGTAGCCGGAGACCCAGATGCGACGCGACTCGGGATCCTCGTCGTTCATGCCGGTGTTGCCCACGTGCGGGGAGGTCATGACGACGACCTGGCCGCGGTAGGACGGATCCGTGAGGGTCTCCTGATAACCGGTCATCCCCGTGGAGAACACCGCCTCACCGAGTGCCTCGCCCACAGCGCCGAAGGACTGGCCGCGGAAGATGCGGCCGTCTTCGAGCACCAGGACAGCGGGCGATGTCATCGGATCCCCTCTTCTGCTCGTCCCTGGTCAGCCATGAGGCCGAGGATCGCGTCACGGAGGATGAGCTGCTCCTCGGCGACATCGGCCCGGAAGCCGGTGTCCACCAGCCTGCCACCCAGGTCCCAGGTGATGATGAGGACCCCGTCGCGCTCGTAGGCCTTGCCCGCGATGCCGCGGGCCATACCGGTGCCGCGCACGCACTCGACAGGGATGTAGACATCACGGGCGCCTTCACGACGCAGGGCGACCCCCGCGGGTCCGACCTCGGCCGTGGCCCGACTGCGCACGCCGAGGTCGTGTACGACGATCCGGTCCAGCCAGTCCCCGTGCTGAGTGGACCCGAGGAAAACGCCCCCCACGGGATCGGTCAGCGCATCCGCGAGCACATCGGGAGGAAGCGGAGGCTCCGCGATATCCGATTGAGCGCGGGCGCGACGCAGCCAGCCCGAGCGCATCCCGAGCAGGACCAGGGCGATGACCCCGAGCACGACCAGGACGAGCAGGATCCGCATCGGCCACTGGGTCACCGGCGCAGATACCGGCTCGGCCGCAAGGAGCATCCCGATCACGTCAGGGCTCCCTCAATGACGGTCGGACGCCCGCGCAGGAGCGTATGCACGACAGCTCCGCTCATCTGGCGACCGAGGAACGGGGTGTTGGCACTGCGCGAGGGCGAGCGCGAGGGATCGACGTCCCACACCGCATCGGGATCGACGACCACGAGGTGCGCGGGCTCCCCCACCGCGATCGGCCGCCCCTGGTCGTCGAGGCGCCCGATCCGCGCGGGACGCACCGACATGCGATCGGCGACATCGCGCCAGCCGAGGCGTCCCGGCGCCACCATCGTCTCCATCACCACGGGGAAGGCGGTCTCCAGGCCGAGCATGCCGAAGGCGCCCGCGGCCCACTCGCAGTCCTTGTCCTCGCGCGAATGCGGCGCGTGGTCGGTCGCCACCGCGTCGATCGTGCCGTCCGCGAGGCCTTCACGGACGGCCTCGACGTCATCGGCGGTGCGCAAGGGCGGATTGACCTTGTAGCGCGGGTCGTAGGTCCGCGCGAGCTCCTCGGTGAGGATCAGGTGATGCGGAGTGACCTCAGCGGTGACATCGACCCCGCGCTCCTTGGCCCAGCGCACGATCGCCACGGATCCGCGGGTGGAGAGATGGCAGATGTGCACGCGTGAGCCCACATGCTGTGCGAGCAGGAGGTCGCGGGCGATGATCGCCTCCTCCGCGACCGGCGGCCAGCCACGCAGGCCGAGCACCCCGGAGAGGGCGCTCTCGTTCATCTGCGCACCCTCGGTCAGGCGCGGGTCCTGCGCATGCTGCGCGATGACGCCGTCGAAGGCCTTGACGTACTCCAGCGCGCGACGCATGAGCACGGGGTCGCTCACGCACACGCCATCGTCGCTGAAGACGCGCACGCGCGCGGCCGAGTCGGCCATGGCGCCCAGCTCGGCGAGGTGCTCCCCCTTGAGCCCTACGGTCACGGCTCCCACCGGGTGGACGTCGCAGTAGCCGGCCTCGACGCCACGGCGCCACACCTGCTCGACCACACCCGCGGTGTCGGCCACCGGAGTGGTGTTGGCCATCGCATGCACGGCGGTGAAGCCCCCGAGCGCGGCCGCCGCGGTGCCGCTCGCGATCGTCTCGGCATCTTCCCGGCCGGGCTCGCGCAGGTGGGTGTGCAGGTCGACGAAGCCCGGCAGCACGACGAGGCCGCGACCGTCGATCACCTGGTCGGCGCTGCCCGAGGCGCTGCCCGCGGGCGCCAGCTCGGTGATGCGGCCGTCGGACACGGTGATGTCGACGGCGTCCTCGCCGTAGGGCCGGACATTGCGCAGCGTGAGCGTCACGCGCTTGCCTCCTCGGTCAGGTCGGCCGCACCGAGCAGCCGGTAGAGCACGGCCATGCGGACGTGCACGCCATTGGTCACCTGCTCGACGATGACCGAACGCGGACCGTCGGCGACCTCCGCGCTGATCTCCATGCCGCGGTTCATGGGCCCCGGGTGCATGACGATGCCGTCGCCGGCCAGCAGTCCGGCACGTCGCACGTCGAGGCCGTAGCGCCTGGAGTACTCGTTGGTGGAGGGGAAGTAGGCGGCGTTCATGCGCTCCGCCTGGACGCGCAGCATCATCACGGCGTCGGCACCGGTGAGCGCGGCGTCGAGGTCGTAGGAGACGTCGCACGGCCAGGTCTCCACACCCACCGGGAGCAGGGTCGGGGGCGCCACGAGGGTGACGCGGGCCCCGAGAGTGCGCAGGAGCAGCACATTGGATCGGGCGACACGACTGTGGAGTACGTCGCCGACGATGACCACGCGCCTGCCGTCGAGCGCGCCCTCGCCGCCCGCCAGGTGGTGTCGCAGCGTGTAGGCGTCGAGGAGCGCCTGGGTGGGGTGCTCATGCGTGCCATCGCCGGCATTGATGACGACACCATCGATCCAGCCGGAGTGCGCAAGGCGATGCGGCGCTCCGCTCGCTCCGTGGCGCACGATGACCGCGTCGGCGCCCATCGCCTCGAGGGTGAGGGCCGTGTCCTTCAGGCTCTCGCCCTTCGACACGCTCGAACCCTTGGCGCTGAAGGTGATGACGTCGGCGGACAGCCGCTTGGCTGCGGCTTCGAAGGAGATGCGCGTGCGCGTGGAGTCCTCGAAGAAGAGATTGACCACCGTGCGTCCGCGCAAGGTCGGCAGTTTCTTCACCGCGCGGTCGGTGACGCGGGCGAGCTCGGCGGCGGTGTCGAGGACCGCGATGGCGTCCTCGCGCGAGAGGTCGCTGGCACTGAGCAGGTGGCTCTTCATCCCTCGACCACCACCTCGTCGATTCCGTCGATCTCGCTCATCCTGACCCGGACGGCCTGATCGATCGACGTGGGGATGTTCTTGCCGACGTAGTCCGCGCGCAGCGGGAGTTCGCGATGGCCGCGATCGACGAGCACGGCGAGTTGCACCGCCCTCGGGCGACCGAGATCGCTGAGCGCATCGAGGGCTGCGCGGATGGTGCGGCCGGAGAAGAGCACGTCGTCGATGAGAACGACGAGTCGGCCGTCGATGCCGTCCACGGGCACGTCGGTCTCGTGCAGGGGGCGCGCACCGCGCAGGCTGAGGTCATCGCGATACATCGTGATGTCGAGTGCACCCACCGGCACCGGGACACCCTCGATGTCGGCCATGCGCGCACCGATGCGACGTGCGAGCGGCACGCCGCGAGTCTGGATTCCCAGAAGGACGAGGTCGTGGGCACCGTGCGCGCGTTCGAGGATCTCGTGCGAGATGCGGCCCACGATGCGCGAAATGTCGTCGGCGTCGAGGACGCGCGCCCGCGCGGGCATATCGGCAGCCGTCATGGCTGAGCTCCTTCCCCGCCTCGCAGGACGGGTCGTTAAAGGATGTCGGCCCCGACCCTAGTGGACCCGGCCCAGCGCACGCGCAGGCGCGCCCGCACTGTGACCGGTGGTGCGAGAGTGGTGGGACCGGAGCCCCCCGATCAGCCGCCCGCAGCCCAGGTGAGGATGGCGGAGAAGACGAAGCCGGCGGCCCCGATGATGCCCGCCCAGGCCTTCACGCTGCGGACGGCAATGGGGATCATCTCGTTGATGACCACGACGAGCAGCGCCCCGGCGGCGATCGACTGGATGAGTGCCTGAAGCGAGTCCGAGGCGCCGTAGAGCAGCTGGTATCCCACGGCTGCGAAGACCGCGCCGATGAGCACGATGAAGGAGAATCGCAGCAGGACCTTGCCCATCACCATGCCGCCTGCGAGCAGGGCCGCAGCGATGCCGATCGCCTCGGGGATGGCGGCGATGAAGATCGAGCCGACGAGCGCGGCGGAGACGCCCACGGATGCGGTGTGCAGCGTGAGACCTACGGCCACCGACTCGGGCACGCCGTCGATGACCATTCCGATGGTGAGGTTGCGGGCCTCCTTGGGGGTGGCACCGTGCACCTCGCCCTCGCCATGGGCGGGCTGCGCATGACCGGATCCGCTGTGCCCGGGAGTGCCGGTGTCCCCTTGATCGGCTTCGGCGATCTCGGCCTGGATCAACTCACCCGGCTGCTCGTCATCGCCCTTGCGCTCGAGTAGGGCGATGATGCCGAAGTAGATGAGGCAGCCGATGCCGATGCCGATCGCCGTGGGGCCGGCACCGGCCTCGTCGTAGGACACCGCTACGAGGTCGACGGCGACGGCGGAGATGACCGCGCCGGCGCCGAAGGCCATGAGCGCGCCCACGATCTTGGGACGCTTCAGGCCAGGGAACTTCCACACGAGGATCGCGCCGACGACGAGCGCGGACTGGGCGATGGCACCGAAGAGGGCTGCTTCAAGCATGCGCGGAACCTACACCCCTCCGCCCTTGCCACCGCTACCGATGAGGTGCACTCGCATGCCGTTGGTCGTGCCGGGGATGCCCGGCGGAACACCGGCGACGATGACCACTCGATCTCCGTAGGTCACCCGTCCGATATCGAGGAGGGCGCGGTCCACCTGCACGACCATGTCATCGGTATGCATCACGGAGGGCACGAGGAACGTCTCCACACCCCAGACCAATGCAAGCTGGCTGCGCACCCGGGGATTGGGCGTGAAGGCCAGGATCGGCTCCGGTGCCCGCCAGCGCGCGATGAGGCGCGCGGATGATCCCGTCTCGGTGAAGGGGATGAGGCTCGCGGCACTGACGGCTCCCGCGACGTCGACCGCTGCCTTGGTGAGCGCGCGAGCAGTCGATCCGGGTGGATCGGCAGGGAGGCGGCTGAGCCGGTCGAGTGCGTTGTCCTCGACGTGGGCGATGATGCGCGCCATGGTGGAGACCGCCAGGGCCGGATGCTCGCCCACGCTGGTCTCGCCGGAGAGCATGAGGGCGTCGGCTCCGTCGAGCACGGCATTGGCCACGTCGCTGGCCTCCGCGCGCGTGGGACGCGTCGCCGTCGCCATGGAGTCGAGCATCTGAGTGGCCACGATCACGGGCTTGGCGGCGACACGACACAACTCGATGGCACGCTTTTGGACCAGGGGCACCATCTCGAGCGGGAGTTCGACTCCAAGATCCCCTCGCGCGACCATGATCCCGTCGAATGCCGCCACGATCTCCGCGAGGTTGTCCACCGCCTGCGGCTTCTCCACCTTGGCCAGGACAGGCACGCGGACGCCTTCTTCGTCCATGACGCGATGGACATCGGCGATATCCGCGGCCGAACGGACGAAGGACAGGGCGATGAGGTCGCAGCCCGCGCGCAGACCCCAGCGCAGGTCGTCGATGTCCTTCTCCGAGAGGGCGGGCACGCTGACGGCGACACCGGGGAGGTTGAGTCCCTTGTTGTCCGACACACGGCCGCCCTCGACGACGCGGGTGACGACGCGCGTGCCCGTGACATCGGTCACCTCGAGCGCCACACGGCCGTCGTCGATGAGGATGGCGTCGCCGGCAGCGACGTCACCCGGCAGGCCGGCGTACGTCGTCGACACCATGTCCCGATCACCGGGCACGTCATCGGTGGTGACCGTGAAGGTGTCGCCGACCGACAGGAGCACCGGACCCGAGGCGAAGCGCCCCAGGCGGATCTTGGGGCCCTGCAGGTCGACGAGGATGCCGATCGCGCGCCCCGAGACGTCGCTCGCCTGGCGGACCCGGTCGTAGACCGCGCTGTGGTCGGCGTACGTGCCGTGGCTGAGATTGAGGCGGGCGACATCCATGCCGGCCTCGACGAGACCGAGGATCTGCTCGTACGAACTCGTCGCCGGCCCCAGGGTGGCGACGATCTTCGCGCGGCGCATGGCCCTCCTCCAGGGGGATGTAACCGGGTACAGCCTGGGCTACACCGTAAGGGGTCGGGCCGAGGCAGGGATCGGCGAGGGGAGGTTCGACTTGCCCGTGAGGTAGCGATCCACGGATGCCGCGGCCGCCCGGCCCTCGGCGATCGCCCACACGATGAGGGACTGGCCGCGCCCGGCGTCACCGGCGACGAAGATCCCGTCGACGGAGGTGGAGTAGTCGTCCTCGCGCACCAGCGCCCCGCGGCTATCGATCTCGACGCCGAGCTCGTCCTCGAGGATGACGGTCTCCGGCCCGGTGAAGCCCATGGCCAGGAGCACCAGATCGGCGCGCAGCACGCGCGCGCTTCCCTCGACCGGGACGGGGCGACCCTCGCGCCATTCGACGTCGACGATGCGCAGCCCCTCGAGGACCCCGGACTCGCCGACGAACTCCTCCGTCGACACAGCGAAGACGCGCTCGCCCCCCTCCTCGTGTGCACTCGACACCCGGTAGGTCATGGGGTACGTCGGCCAGGGCTGACCCGTGGGACGCACCTCCGGAGGGGTCGGCAGGATCTCCAGCTGCGTCACGGACGCAGCCCCCTGCCGATGTGCAGTGCCGAGGCAGTCGGCCCCTGTGTCACCCCCGCCGATGATGACGACGTGCTTGCCCGCGGCATCCAGCGGAGCCATGTCGATGTCGCCCTCCTGCACCCTGTTGGCACCGGGGAGGTACTCCATGGCCTGGTAGACCCCCGCGAGGTCGCGCCCCGGGATGGCCAGGTCGCGCCACTGCGTGGCACCGATCGCCAGCACGATGGCGTCGTAGCGCTTGCGCAGGTCGCCGACGGTCACGTCCACCCCGACCTCGACGCCGGGCCGGAACTTCACGCCTTCCTGGGACATCTGCCGTAGTCGCCGGTCCAGGTGGGCCTTCTCCATCTTGAACTCGGGAATTCCGTAGCGCAGGAGTCCGCCGATGCGATCCGCACGCTCGTAGACGACCACCGTGTGACCAGCGCGCGCCAACTGCTGTGCGGCTGCCAGACCCGCGGGGCCTGAGCCCACGACGGCGATGGCCTTGCCGGTGGACATCTCAGCCGGCTGCGGCTGCACCCACCCCGAGTCCCACGCGCGATCGATGATGGAGACCTCGACCTGCTTGATCGTCACGGGATCGGCGTTGATGCCCAGCACGCATGAGGTCTCGCACGGTGCGGGGCACAGCCGCCCGGTGAACTCCGGGAAGTTGTTGGTCGCATGCAGTCGCTCGGATGCCGCGCGCCAGTCATCGCGCCACACGAGGTCGTTCCACTCGGGGATGAGATTGCCGAGCGGGCAGCCGTTGTGGCAGAAGGGGATGCCGCAGTCCATGCATCGCCCAGCCTGGTCGCGCAGCCGCTCTCCCGCGAACGGCTCGTAGACCTCGCGCCAATCCATCAGGCGCAGGTCCACCGGTCGCCGCGTGGGGGTCTCGCGCGGGGTGTGGAGGAAACCACGGGGATCAGCCACGGGAGGCCTCCATCACAGCTTCGGCCGGGTCGCGCCCTTCCAGGGTCGCCCGACGCTGGGCTTCGAGCGCGCGTCGGTAGTCGCGCGGCATGACGAGCGTGAATCTCCCGAGGTCACCCTCCTCGAGCAGGCGGCGGGCGACGGCGGAGCCCGTCTCGTCGAGGTGCCGGGCGAGGAGTTCCTGCACGACGCGCACGTCGTCCCCCGACAGCGGCTCGAGGTCCACGAGTTCTGAGTTGACCCGGTTGACGTCGAGATCGAGCACATAGGCCACTCCCCCCGACATGCCCGCGGCGAAGTTGCGACCGGTCGGGCCCAGGACCAGGACGCGGCCACCGGTCATGTATTCGCAGGCGTGGTCACCCACTCCCTCGACGACCAGGGACGCACCCGAGTTGCGCACGGCGAATCGCTCACCCACCTTGCCGCGGATGAAGACCTGCCCCGATGTGGCGCCATAGCCGATGACATTGCCGGCGATGATGTTGTCCTCTGCATCGAATGTCGCGGCATGGTCGGGTCGCAGCACGATGCACCCACCGGAGAGACCCTTGCCGAGGTAGTCGTTGCTGTCGCCCTCGAGCCTGAGCGTGATACCGGGAGGCAGGAAGGCGCCGAAGGATTGGCCGGCCGAACCCACGAAGGTGAGGTCGATCGTCCCCTCCGGTAGGCCAGACCCTCCGTGACGACGGGTGACCTCCGCACCGAGCATCGTCCCCACGGTGCGGTGGACATTGCGGATGGGCAGCCGCGCACGGATCGGCTCCCCCGACTCCAGGGCCGGCGCGCACAGCGTGATGAGCTCGCGATCCATGGCGCGGCTGAGGCCGTGGTCCTGGGACGTGGTGCAACGACGCGATCCCTCGACTCCCGGATCATGGAGGATCGGCGAGAGATCGAGGCCGCTGGCCTTCCAGTGCTCCACCGCGGGAAGAGCATCGATCAGGTCGACGCGACCGATCGCCTCATCGAGGCTGCGGAAGCCCAGCGCAGCCAGATGCTCCCTCACCTGCTCCGCGATGAACTCGAAGAAGGTCACCACGAAGTCGGGTGATCCGGCGAAGCGCGCGCGCAACTCCGGATTCTGCGTGGCCACTCCGACAGGGCAGGTGTCCAGGTGGCAGACACGCATCATGATGCAGCCCATCACGACGAGCGGCGCTGTGGCGAAGCCGAACTCCTCAGCTCCGAGCAGTGCGGCGATAACGACATCGCGGCCCGTCTTCAACTGGCCATCGGTCTGCACGACGACGCGGTCACGCAGGCCGTTGAGCAGCAGGGTCTGCTGCGTCTCCGCAAGACCAAGCTCCCACGGTGTGCCCGCGTGCTTGAGCGAGGTGAGCGGTGAGGCGCCGGTCCCGCCGTCGTGGCCGGAGATGAGGATGACGTCAGCGTGGGCCTTGGCCACGCCCGCCGCCACGGTCCCCACACCGGCCTCGGAGACGAGCTTGACGTGGATGCGCGCGCGGTCATTGGCGTTCTTCAGGTCGTGGATGAGTTGTGCCAGGTCCTCGATGGAGTAGATGTCGTGATGTGGGGGCGGTGAGATGAGGCCGACGCCAGGAGTCGAGTGCCGCGTCTTCGCGACCCAGGGATAGACCTTGTGGCCGGGCAGCTGGCCGCCCTCTCCGGGCTTGGCGCCCTGGGCCATCTTGATCTGGATGTCGTCGCTGTTGACCAGGTACTCGCTCGTCACGCCGAACCGGCCGGACGCCACCTGCTTGATGGCGGACCGCTTGGAGTCGCCGTTCGGCAGGGGGACGTAGCGCTCGGGATCCTCCCCGCCCTCACCGGTATTCGACTTCGCGCCGATGCGGTTCATCGCGATAGCGAGCGTCTCGTGGGCCTCCTGCGAGATGGAGCCGTAGGACATCGCCCCGGTCGAGAAGCGCGTGAGGATCTGCTCGACCGACTCCACCTCGTCCAGGGGCACGGGCTCGCGGTCCGCGGCCCGCAGTTGGAAGAGGCCCCGCAACGTCATGAGGCGGCGGCTCTGGTCGTCCACGCGGTCGGTGTACTGGCGGAAGATGTCATAGCGCTTCTCGCGTGTCGCATGCTGGAGACGGAAGACGGTTTCGGGATCGAAGAGATGCGCCTCGCCTTCGCGGCGCCACTGGTATTCACCGCCCACCTCGAGCCGACGGTGCGCCGGTGAGATGCCACTGGGCGGATAGGCGATGTCGTGGCGCGCCTGCACCTCGGCGTGCACGACGTCGAGACCCACACCGCCCAGGCGGGAGACCGTGCCGGTGAAGTAGCGCTCCACCAGCTCGTGCGACAGGCCGATCGCCTCGAAGATCTGCGCTCCGCGGTAGGACCCCACCGTGGAGACGCCCATCTTCGACATGACCTTGAGCAGGCCCTTGCCGAGCGCCTTGACAAGGTTGCGCACGGCCTTCTCCGGCGTGATCCCGGTGAGGATCTCGCGATAGACGAGATCCTCCACCGACTCCATCGCAAGGTAGGGATTGATGGCTGCCGCGCCGTAGCCGACCAGGAGAGCGGCGTGATGCACCTCGCGGACATCACCTGCCTCGACGATGAGGGCAACCTGCGTGCGCGTCTTACGCCGTACGAGGTGATGGTGCACCGCGGAGCACAGCAGCAGGGACGGGATCGGTGCGAGATCCGTCGTGGAGTCCCGATCGGACAGGACGATGAAGCGCACGCCATCCGCGATGAGCGCATCGACCTCGGCGAAGATCTCCTCGAGCCGTGCCTCGAGTGCCGGCGCCGCGCCGTCGATGTCGTAGAGCCCTGCCACCTTGGCGGCTGCGAAGCCCGACATGTCGCCGTCGGAGTTGATGTGGAGGATCTTGGCGAGCTCGTCGTTATCGATGATGGGGAATGGCAGGACCACCTGACGGCAGTGCGCGGGAGTCGACTCCAGGAGATTGCCCTCCGGGCCGATGACGGTCGACAACGACGTGACGATCTCCTCGCGGATCGCATCCAGCGGTGGATTCGTGACCTGGGCGAAGGCCTGCTGGAAGTAGTCGAAGAGCAGCCGCGGGCGCTGGGACAGCGCCGCCACCGGCGTATCGGTGCCCATGGAGCCGATCGGCTCGGCAGCCGCGAGGGCCATGGGCGACAGGATCAGCCGCAGTTCCTCCTCCGTGTAGCCGAACGTCTGCTGCCGGCGTGCCACGGATGAGGTCGGGTGCACGATGTGCTCGCGATCGGGGAGAAGGTCGAGGTGCACCAGGCCCGCGTGGAGCCAATCGGCGTAGGGCTCGGCCTCGGCCAGGCTCGCCTTGATCTCCTCGTCCTCGACGATCCTCCCGGCGGCGGTATCGACGAGGAACATGTGCCCAGGCTGCAGGCGGCCCTTGCGGGTGACGGTCGCCGGATCGATCTCCAGGACACCGGCCTCCGAGGCCAGGACAACGAGGCCATCGCGCGTCACCCAGAAGCGCCCGGGGCGCAGGCCATTGCGATCGAGTACGGCTCCGATGAGAGTGCCGTCGGTGAAGGAGACATTGGCCGGCCCATCCCAGGCCTCCATCACGGTCGAGTGGTACTCGTAGAACGCGCGTCGCGCAGGGTCCATGTCGACGTCGTTCTCCCAGGCTTCGGGAATCATCATGAGGACCGCATGCGGCAGGGATCGGCCGCCCAGGTGCAGCAACTCGACGACCTCATCGAAGGATGCCGAGTCACTTCCCCCGGGGGTGCAGATCGGGAAGAGCCGGGACAGGTCACCCGGGATGACATCGGAGGCGAGCATGGCTTCGCGCGCACGCATCCAGTTGCGATTGCCCTTGACGGTGTTGATCTCCCCGTTGTGGGCGATGAGCCGGTAGGGGTGGGCCAGCGGCCACGACGGGAAGGTATTGGTGCTGAAGCGCGAATGCACCAGGGCGAGCGCAGACTTCATATCCGGATCGGAGAGATCGGGGAAGAACTCGCCGAGCTGATGAGTGGTGAGCATCCCCTTGTAGACGAGCGTGCGGCTGGACAGCGACGGGAAGTAAGCCTCGGTCTCGTGCTCCGCGCGCTTGCGCAGGCAGAAGGCCATGCGCTCGAGGGGCAGGCCCGTGACTGCGTTGCCGAAGGGTGCCACGAAGAGCTGCGTGAAGTGCGGCATGACTCTGACGGCGGTGCGGCCCAGCGAGGATGGGTCGGTCGGGAGGTCTCGCCATCCGAGGACGCGCAGGCCCTCCTCCGCGGCGATGCGCTCGATGTGCGCGCGCGTGGCCGCCTCGGTGACCTCGTCACGCGGCAGGAACGCGATCCCCACGGCGTACTCCCCCGCGGGTGGGAGTTCGAAGTCGGTCACCCTGCGAAGGAAGCGATCCGGCACCTGGAGCAGGATGCCCGCGCCGTCTCCGGAATCCGGCTCAGCGCCGGAAGCCCCGCGATGGTCGAGGTTGAGCAGTGCGGTGAGGCCGAGTTGGACGATCTCGTGGGAGGGCTGGCCGGTGAGCGTGGCGATGAAGGCGACCCCGCACGCGTCGTGCTCAGCGGCCGGGTCATAGAGCCCCTGGGCGGGCGGCTGCGCACTGAACTTGCGCTTCACAACAGACAAGGCCAACTCCTCCACGTCGTTCGACCCCGCAGGTGCGGGGCGAGGACGGGACGCCGTTGGCCCGTGGACGGGACCCTAGCAGGACTGGCCGCGCCAGGCCGGTCGGTCCCCC
>JBEGMG010000316.1:0-2973 GCA_041183165.1 Actinomycetota bacterium
TGGTCGAGATCCCCTGCCAGATACACGAGCAATTGTGTGTAGAACGGCATCACCTCGCGGAGCTGTTCGACGGACCAAGGGGCGACCCGAAGCGGCGCCCGCTCGGGAACGATGGCCCATGCGCGCGACGCCAACTCGCAGGAACACAGCGGCTGTGGGTCCATACCGCGGAGCGTCGGGTCGTCGAGCGTGAACGTACCGGTGGCAAAGCCCGTCACATCGGGAGCGCCCCGGGGGACATCGTGGTGCGGGGCATCCAGCACGTCGACACGCAGACCCTGATTGCCTTCGATGGTCTCGATCATGTCGAAGCGGAGCTCCGCCAGCTGGAGGCAGTTCACCCTGACGCCGCCATCGATCTCGACCACGGTCTCAGTCACCTGAGCCGGCAGCTGGTATGCCGAAAGTTCAAGGCCGAAGATGCCTTTGCGCCTGACCGGCCGCCACGCGCCGGGAGACCCTGCCTGAATCACGACCCGTTTGCCTCCCAGGCTCAGGCCCAGCCGCTCGCGCTGCGTGACCTCCCGGAGCCTGGCGGGGTCATCGCCGTCGCGATAGGCGGTCGACAGATCCACCAGACGCAGTCCGCGCACAACGTCCCTGCCGGCGGCGTCCCTGCCCCGGATGGGCAGCAGCACACAGCTGGGCTTCGGCCCGTCGGATTCGCGGGCGAAGCCGCCGACAACGGGCTCGGTCTCAGGCGGCTTGGGCGGCTGCGGTGCCTTGGCAAAGCAAAGCCCAGCCCAATAGTTCTCGAAGAAGCCCGGTACGTGGCGAGCCTCGTCAGCATGGTTCGCCCTCGGCCCCTCGAACAGTCCAGTGCGGTCGTTGAGGCCCGCATCGAGGAAGCGGGACCAAAGACCCTTCAGAGTTTCGGCGGTTGGCGCGGCGCGGCCATTCTGCCGGCAACTGACCAGCTTCGCGAAGTACCCAACGGCCGACGCGAAGGATGAACCAAACCGTCCGAAGTTCGCCGGGACCGACGAGCCGGGCAACGAGGAAACCGAGGATTCGGAAGGGGAACCGAACGGGCTTGCCAACCGCAGCAGGCGCAAGTGACGCAGGGCCACGAGATCCGCGTGAGACAGCCCAGGCTCCCTCGGATCGGCGGGGAGCGAGGGGTCCACGGCGTCGAACAGGGACTGCTTGTAGTCCGAGACGCCGGAACCAAAGCCGCCATCGCTGAATCCGGGATCTGCGAGGTCGAAACCCGAGGATGGCCTCGAGAAGACGGAAGTTGCCCCGAATCCACCCAACGAATCCGAGCAAAGTTCCAGTCGGAGCCGCATGACGCCCCACGCGAGGGATCGTCCCGGCGACGGGTTCATCGGGACAGTGTTGATCGGCCGTGCTGCATCGAAGGAATGATCGTCGGTCTGCGACAGGGTCGTGGCCCACGCCGCAACGCGCCCGAGGTCGAGCTTCACCTTCGGTTCAGCCGTCCCCTGCGGACGGAAGGTTGCCGAAGTGGCTTCGGGCTCAGCAACGCTGACCGGAAGCTCGACTCCGTCGCGCCGGACGCGCGCGTTCGCACCGGCCGTGAACTCAGACCCCGACAGGTCCTTGAGGCTCGGAATGCCCAACGCATCCAAGCGGATGGCGAACGCCAAGTCCTGCAGGCGGCTCTCCATGCGGGGATCCGCGACGCGCCGTGATGCGGTCGCCCCCCCCGTTCCGGGGGCGGCCTCGATTCGATTCTTCCGTTGAGCCGCATGGACCTCGCTCAGCGCCTCGCCGAGGCGACTGACACGACGGTCGTCGGTCTCCTCGATGAACGCGCGGGCGACGAACAGCTGCGCTTGCTCGAGATGGACCTGAATGTCGTCCTTGTCGGCGAGCCAGCTCAAGGCAGCGGAGAAGAGTGCGCCGGCAGTCTCACTGGATGACTTGGCTCGGTCGAGTTTGCCGACGGATGCCCATGCTTGGGTCAGTTCGACTGCAGCACGCGCAAGTTCGATGCACCCGGCCGCATCCTCGCCGCGGCATTCAGGCGATCGGGCAGGGCGCTTCGGGGCCAGGCAGAGGGTGGCGCGCAACAGCGCATCGGCTGCATCCAGTCGCTCGACATGCTTCGAACCGTCGAACCGCTGCTGACCCGCAATTGCAAGTCGCGTGACCAGTGCCGTGGACTCACGGATCTGCTCGCTGCCCTTCACCTCGCTCGCCACCTGAGTCGAAGACTGACCGGCGGGCGCCGGCTGCCCCACCGGAACCACCGGCCGGGCTGGAACAGCGCCTGGGACGGTCGACTGTGGCCGTTGGGAGACACCCAAACCTGGCTCGCCTGCACGACGGATCGCAGCGCGGTCCTGATCGAGCGCTTCCTCCGCCGCGTCTGAGCCGGGATTGACCTCCAACTCGCGGGCCAGATTCCTGAGCCACTCGTCCAGTTTGGCCTGAGCCGCTCGTCGCTCCTTGTCAGGATTGCCAGCCTTGGTGTCCGGTTGCTGCCCGCCCGACATCAGATCCCGAAGCCACTCCGGCCGACCAAACCGGGCCGACGCTGCGACGAGGACGATCGTCGCCACCGCGAGGCCGGCCATGAACAGCGCGAGCACGAGGAAGACGCGTGATCCCGAGCGTGCCTCATCCAGACTGGTTTCCGCTGCAGTCCGGGCCTCTCGCTCGGAGCGAAGGTCGGCCTTTGCCTGGTCCAAGTCTCGACGGACGGCGTCTGCCTCCTGAGCCTGACGGGGCATCGAACTGGCGGTCGGTTCAACCGCCGAGACGGCAACCGCGCCGACCGGGACCATCGTGAGACAGAGGACGACCGCAACCTTCTGGATCGAAATGAAGTTCATGCGAGTGCTCAAATCGTTGTGTCCGTGCCGTATGGGACGCCCGGGAAGGGTCACGATAGCCGTCCGCGTGAGAAGCGGTATCGGCCAAACCCGAGGCCGCAACCCAGAACTTGGTCCGAATAACTTTACTCGGACCTTTGTGCGTCGGGTGCCCCGACGATCGTCATGCGCA
>JBEGMG010000317.1:0-3966 GCA_041183165.1 Actinomycetota bacterium
GCGCGATCGAGCATGAGCGGCATCGACTCCGGCGGCAGCCCCAGTCGGCCGAGGCAGTCGGCGAGCGCCTCCAAGCTGGAGGCGAGGCCTTCACCCGGCATGGACGTGACGGGTGGCGACGCGGTGAGGACGGCGCTCACGGCGGCCCGATCCGACATTCCGGCGGTCGACAGCAACGCGGTCACCTGCGCCGGGAGTGCGTCCGCCGTGTAGTCCGTGCCGGTGGCGACCATCGCTCGGGGCGCGGGTGCCGGGCCTACCGCGGTGGACTCAGGTGCGCTGGCGACGTTGCCGCCATCGCTCCCCTGGGGTGAGGGTGCCGTGGCCAGGGCGGGCTGAGCACTGCTGCCACCCTCGGCGACGGGTGCGGGCGCTGACGTCTGCATGGCGGGCAACACCACGGCCCCCACGAGGACAAGCCCGGCAGCGCCGGCGAGGAGCGGCAGAGCCTTGCCCGAGCGTCGGCGGCCGCGCTCGGACGCAAGATCGACAACCCCGGCGGGGACCAATGCTGGTTCGGCGGCGAGGCGGGCCTGGAGGTCGGCCCACACGTCCTCGGGCATGGGTCCCGGCGTGTCGGCGGACAGCCAGGCCTGAAGCTCGGGGTCCAGCGGAGGCAGGTCGCCGCCGATGTCGCTCTCGCTCATGGGGCACCTCCTTCGCCATCCGTCGTGACCGCTCTGTTATCCGGGTGTACGACGGCCCCGGAAGCATCCGGGTTCCGCAGGTGGGCGAGTCGTTCGGCCAGTTTGGCCCTCCCACGGAAGCACCGACTCTTGACGGTGCCGACGGGGCAGTCGAGGGCTCGCGCGGCTTCCTCCACCGACCAGCCCTCGAGGTCCACGAGGACGATGGCGGCCCGCTGGTCAGGTGGCAGGGTGTCGAGGGCGTCGCGGACCTCCCGCACCGTCTCGCTGCTCTCGGCAGCGGCGCGCGGATCGGCCAGTCGCGAGTCGTCGATCAGGGTCGCGGGACTCTCCCCGGCTGCCTCATCGGGAAGTGGCACCCAGGTGCGCACCGACCGGCGGCGCAGGCGATCGAGCGATGCATTAACGACGATCCGGTGCAGCCAGGTCGTCACCGCTGAGTCGCCTCGGAAGGAATCGGCACGCCGGTAGGCGGAGATCAGCGCATCCTGCAGGGCGTCGCTGGCTTCCTCTGGATTGCCGGTCGTGCGCAACGCGACGGCCCACAGGCGGTCGCGATGCCGGCGCACTATCTCCGTGAATGCATCGGGATCACCCGCGCAGTGTGCGGCAAGCAGCTCGGCATCCGTCTGCTCACTCACGCGTCGAGCCTAGTGCGTGGGGCATGGGCGGCTCGATCACCTCAGGACGGTGACGTCGCGGATTCCTCCCTGGTACACGCCGTCTACCAATGGCAGCTGGGTGAACCAGACCAGGACGTAGCGGCCGACGACGGGACGCGGTGCGCGCAGATCGATCGCGGTGCCGATTCCCTCCGCCGACGCCAGCTGCGTCCACTTCGAGATCTTCTTGAAGGGCTCCGCACCGATGAGGACCTTGACGGAGGAGCCCGAGCCGACGAGTTCCAGACGCACGGCACTCACCGGCAGTGATTCACCCAGGTCGAGCATGAGGCCGGTGCCGGCCTTTCCGTCGAGGTCGCCCGCGTAGTAGGTATCCGTAGTCCACGCTGTGTCCGAGCGCTCATCGATCGCGTTGGGCACCAACTCCGGCATCTCTGCGCGGTCGCCCCCCTGCGGGTCGAAGTCAGCAGCGGTCACGGGCACGATCTCGCCCGGCAGTCCGGTGCCGAAATCGTCGACGGCCGTTACGTCTCCTGCGTCGGTGAGGACCTCCAGGGGTGCTCCCGCCGCCGTCACTCCCCAGGGCGACTCTGCGCTCTGGGCGAGGCGCAGTCCTCCGAGCGCGACGCCCGCCACGACGACGATGGCTGCGGCCGACAGGGCAAGCCTCCCCGCCATCCTCAGGGCCCGCCTACCCGCGGTGAGGGGCGCACCCTCTCGAGCCGCCAACGACACGGTGCGACGCCCGGGCCGCTGCTCCCAGGCACCTAGGGCGCTCACGACGGCGGCCATGTCGGGGTACGCGTCGATGCGCTCGTCCCCCGCGACCGCGGGCCCGATAGCACGCATGCAGATGTCGTCGATTCCCGAGGGCACATCGGCAACGACCTGCGAGGGCGGCAGCAGACGATCCCCGACCCGCGGAGCCGGCGACATTCCGTCGACGAGTCCGAGCGGCCAGCGGCCGGTGAGCATGGCGTACAGCAGTGATCCGAGACCCACGATGTCGTCTTGGAGATCCTCCGGCCACAGCGCGGCGTCGACAGCGAGCCCGCGGATGCGCACCACATTGGTGTCGCCGAGGAGTGTGAAGGGGTCGTCGAAGTCCGCCGTCTCGGCGATGAGCAGCGAGCCCGGGCGCAGGCGACCGTGCGGGACGTCGAGCTCATGACTGTGCTTCAGTGCGATCGCGACCTGGCGGATGACCGGCACGGCCTCGTCGATCTCGATCGGTTCGCCCTCGCGCTCCTCGTAGATATCGGTGAGCGTGCGTCCATCGACCCACTCGCTCACGATGACGAGGTACGTCGCGCCGGAGTGCTCAGCACCCACGATGGGCTCGGCCGCGAGGATGTCGAGCACCGCAATAATGCGCCGGTCGTCCACCGTGGCGGCTCGCCGTGCCGCCGCTTCGGCAGCGGACGCGCGCTCGTCCTGCGAGGGGATGAGGCGCAGCGAGACGGGGCGCTCGAGAGCGGGGTCGAAGCCCTGCCACAACTCGACGACACCGGTCTGGGAGACCAGGACGTCGAGGATGTAGCGGCCGATCCGCTTGTCGCTCACCCCTCGAGGGTACGGGCGTCGGCGGTGTCTTCGCCGGATGAGCGGCCGCTGCGCCGCAGCACCTTGCGCTGGACCAGGTGCACCACGTCACCCACCTCGTTGATCCGCATGGCCCAGGCGGCGGCGAGGTACACCCCGATGCCCACCGTGCCCAGCACCACGACGTCGATGAGGACACCCAGCGTGTTGGCCGGGTCGTCACCGGTGACATAGGCCGTGAGGGCCGCCTCGGTGCCGAACATCACGCAGAAGGAGATGAACCCGGCGATGAGCATGCGCAGGAGGGAACGCAGCGTCGCCCAGGAGTCGAGTCCACCGAGTCGGCGTGCGAGCAGGATCCACGACGCGATGAAGGTGACCCAGAACCCACAGACATAGCCGAAGGCGAGTGCAGCGACCTGAGCCCCGCCGCTGACCGAGTAGAAGAGGGGAATCGCCACACCCAGCGCGACGACGTTCATGAGGACGCTGGCGATGAACGGCGTGCGCGTGTCCTCCACGGCATAGAAGCCCCGGAAGAGCACGTAGAAGAGCGTGAAGGGCACCAGACCCAGCATGAAGACGCTCGTGATCAGACCGGTGAGCTGAGCCTGGTCGGGTGTCGCGGCGCCGTAGCCGAAGAGGAGCACCGCGATGCCCGGACTCACGATCATGAGGACCGCGGCCAGCGGGACGATGAGCGCCGCCACCAGGCGCATGGCCCCCGAGACGTCTGCGCCCACCTGATGCAGTCGCCCGGAGTGCGCCACGCGACTGAGTGCCGGGAGCAGTGCCGTCACGATCGACACGGTGATCACACTGTGCGGCAGCATGAAGATGAGGTGAGCCTTCTGGTACGTCGTGAGGCCCGCGGGCGTGGTGCCAGCCGCTGCCGCATTGACATTGGCCAGCGTCGCCAGACGCGTGATCGCGATGTAGCCGGCCTGGTTGACGACCACGAGCAGGAGCGTCCAGACCGCCAGGTGTCCGGCCTTGCCGAGACCCGAGCCACGCCAGTCGAAGCGTGGCCTCCAGCGATAGCCCGCACGCATGAGCACAGGGATGAGGATGAGCGCCTGGAGGGCGACGCCCAGGGTGGTACCGATGCCCAGGATCGCAATCTGGTCGGAGGTGAGCACTCCGTCGGCTGCGGC
>JBEGMG010000318.1:0-3775 GCA_041183165.1 Actinomycetota bacterium
CATTGGTCGGACGAGGGCTGCTCGATCCCGGTCGAGGATCTCCTGCTCGAGGCGATCCGCGGCGAACTCGGGCGCGATCCTGCCTTCCCGATCGCGACCGATTTCGACTGCTGCCACACGACCCCGATGCTGACGATCGCGCAGGGCGTGCGCGCGCAGCTTGACACGCAGGGCACGACGGCGCGCATCACGCTGCTCGAGCCAGCGGTGGTGAGTTGACGGCGGGGGGACTGTTGCGCCCGTTTCGATCGGGAAGTTCACCAGCCGGTTGAACGAGAACGGTCAACTCGCTGGTTCATTGATAAGGGACGCGGGTGTGATCCGCCGATCTGCGCGATATGCTCGCACGACCCTTATGGCCAGCAGCCCTTCACCCGTCCGGCGCCTCGAGACCTACTGGAAGATCGAGGCGAGCAACGCCGTGTTCATCCCGGCGCTGGCCGTGTACCTAGTGCTCACGTCGGGCGGCCGGATCTCGACCGCGCTGGTGCTCTCGGGGCTTGCGTGCTCGTTCCTGCTCGTGATCGGCACCATCGTCCTGCGAATGATGCTTCGCAAGGCGCGTGGCGAGGCGAACGCGATCGCCGATCGGATTCCACTCCTCGTCCGGATGCGCTGGCCTGCGATCGCGCTGTGTGTTGCCGCGGCAATCGCCAACGGGATGGAGTGGCTCAGCAGCGGCCTGGAACTCTCCGCGCAGTGCCTGGCACCTGCGGTGCTGCTTCTCCTTGCGGTGCTCGAGTACGTCAACTACTACCACGTCCAATTGCAGCACTTCGACCACGCGCCCGACTGGCAGCGGCTGGTCTCAGGCCGCGGATTCCGACGCTCGCATCTCGCGCGCGAGATCGACCGATGGCAGCGCGAACAGCGCGGCGACGCTTGAGGAGTTCGGTCAACCGAGCGAGAGACTGCCGGGTCCGGAAGAGCTCGGTGCCGACCCGTTTCGACCGGGGCACCGATCGAAACGACCGCGAATCCGACCTCGGCGTCACGGATTGCGCGCGACACGGAAGCCCGTGCTGTCGAACTCGACGGCCTGCATCTCGTACCGTCGCGACGCGCGGGAGAAGCCATCCTCGTAGTTGAAGTAGCTGCCGCGTGCGATGCGGGACGTTCCGGTCTCGGGACCGGTCGGGTCGGTCTTGGCGCTCCGCGTGTAGTCGCCGTACCAGTCGCTCACCCACTCCCAGGCGTTGCCGATCATGTCGTGGAAGCCGAGTGCGTTCGCGGCCTTCGTGCCCACGGGGTGCTTGAGGCCATTCGAGTTGCCGCGGTGCCATGCGATCGTGTCGAGCTCTCCGTAGCGCGGAGCCTGCGAGCCCGCGCGGCATGCGTACTCCCACTCGGCCTCGGTCGGAAGCCGGAGCCCCGCCTTGCGGCAGAACTCGGCGGTCTTGGGCCAACTGGCAAGAGCCGGCAGGCCGCTCCGCGTGTCCGGAGGCCCGGCAGGTCCGGCCTCCGCAGGGGTGGTGGTGAAGACGACGGTGCCGTTGGGCCCGGGCTCCGCGGTCTGGCGCGTGGGCACCGGATTGCCCTTTGAATCGACGAGTCCGACACCGCCGCTCACGATGACCGTTCGGCCTCCACCCGCATCGACCTGCACACCCTGCACACCGGGTTCGATGCGCTCCGCACCGGTGCGCGCATCACCACCGAGGACCTTCGCCAACTGCTCCTTCGTCACCTCGTAGCGACCGAGGTAGAAGGCCTGCGTGAGCGTGATCGAATGGGCCGGCACCTCGTTCGCGAGCGCCTCGGCGTCGCCCGTGCTCTTGCCCATCGTGAACTGTCCCGGCGGCACGAGCAGCATCTCGATGCCCGAGGACTTGTCCCGCACGCGCCAAGGCAGGCCGGTCCGCACGATGGCCTCGCGCAGCACGGTGTCCGTCACGACCTTGGGGTCGCAGTCCTTCTCGATGACCTCGCACCACTCGAACGATGCCGGCGCACGGACGGCTTCCGTCTTCTGCGCGGGTGCAGGCGTCACGGCATCGGCGGCGCTCGTGGAACTGCGCACGGCAGGCGCTGCGGGCGGGGCCGCGACGGGAGCGGCGTCGCCCGCAGGCACGGCGCCAGCGGAAGCGGGTTCCGAGAGGCTCGTCGTGGGTGGGCTGCCCTTCATGAACTTGGCGTACCAGACGCGATCAAGATCGTCGATTCGCGCCCGAAGGCGGTCACGAAGCACCGTGCGGTCGTTCGACTGCTCGTCGCCCATGATGACCATGCCGGATCGGTCAAGGGGCACTACCTCCTCAAGCATTCGGAGCCCCATGCGATAGACCGCGATGGCGGCGGCATCCTCCATGGACTCGGCCTGCTTCATGGTGCCGCGCAACTCGTACGCCGCCATGAACTGCGAGTCGGCGGCCATTGCCGATTCCTTCACTTCCTTCTCGCGGTACGCCTGCGACGCGATCAGCGTGTTCTCGTACTGCGGCGGGATGAGCACGCGATCGACCACGTGCGCGACGCTTGAGCCGACGGCGATGTCGCCGGCGATGATCCGAGCCTTGAAGGGCTCCTCGAGCGAGCGATCGCGCATGGAGCGCATGCGGTAGACGAAGACCGAGCCGTCAGCGAGCACGTCGAGCACGAAACGATCGTTGTTCTCCGAGATCATCACGGGTGCGCGTCCGCCGCCGTTCAGGTCGAAGCTCCAGATCTGGAGCTTGGGCAGCGCGTGCCAGTCGAGCACCGCCCGGAGCGCTTCACGGTTCTTCGGGTCAAGGAGCGTGGCGCGTTCCTGCTCGGAGAGCCGCGCGAAGGCCTCGTTCGTCGGCACGAAGACCGTCCAGCTGCGGTCAGGTGCGGGCTTGGCCCAGTCCTGCTCACGGCCGCTTGCCTCAACGGCGGCGATGAAGGTCGAGAAGCGCCCGTCAGGGACCTTGCGCAACGCATCGAGCAGGTCGACCGACGGCGCTTCCTTCATGCCCATGCCCATCGAGTTCTCCGAGCGGGCGGGCTTCGGCAGCACCACCCGGTCAATGGCGTGGATCACGCCATTGCCGCAGAGCAGGTCGGGTTGCACGACCTCTGCGGAGCCGAAACGGAAGCCCTTGCGGTCAGCGGCGATCGTCTCGCGGTCGTCCGCGGCGGTGCGAGCCATCTGCGGGTCCTCGATGTTGCCGACCTCCATCGAGAGGAGCCGGCCGGGCACCACGTGGTGAGCCAGGATGCCGCGCAGCTTCTCCTTGTTTTCGGGGAGCAGCAGTGACTCGAGCGTGCCGGCCGGCAGTGCCGCGAAGGCCTCATCAGTCGGGGCGAAGACCGTGAACGGTCCCTCCGAACGAAGAAGATCGGACAGCCCAGCTGCCTCCGTGGCAGCGACGAGCGTCTTGAACTTGGCTGCAACCGCCGTGTCCATGATGTTGGGCTTGCCGCGGCCGTCGAAGAAGGATCGCCCCCTGGCCGGGGGGTTCGGCGGCGACTGGGCATCCGCCATGGTCGTCAGGCCTGACATGAGGCAGGCGGACGCGAGCCCGGCGGCAATGAGACGAAGTGGAATGGAGGTGCGACGCTGCAGCGATCCGGACATGATGATCGTGATCCTTTGCTCGAGCGATCCGCCGTCGCCCATGGTGCATGCCTGTGCCGGCGCGCGGAACGCCGAACCAGCCAACGACTCCGCCGCTGCCACGAGGCACGCGCCGTATTCCCGTGTCGACACCCCGCAGGAGCGCAGGACGACTGCATCGCACGCGAGTTCCTCGGTCAACCTCAGCCCGCGGCGTGCGATCCATGCGAGCGGATTCCACCAGAGCCACGCCACGAC
>JBEGMG010000319.1:0-9634 GCA_041183165.1 Actinomycetota bacterium
CTTCGAGAGCCACCGCGGCGTTGACGTGGTCCGAGGCGGCATGGAGGACATCGGGGCGTCGTTCGTCTACCAGCCGGCCGAGATGAGCGGCGTAGGCGCCACGCAGTTGCTCATCCGCCGGCATGACCACGGGAAGCAGTCGGTGGTACGGCACCCCGTCGACCAGCTGGGGATCCGGCGAGCGCAGGTCTCCGTGAGTGACGGGGTAGCCGATCCGCGTGACAACTCGGGCGTCCCAGCCGAGATCGCGTTGCGCGCGGGCGACGCGCTGCGTGCGGATCGTGGACCCAGCCTGCGTGAGCGGAAGCGAGTTGGTCACCACGTGGAGCACACCAAGGCTTTCGGCGCGAGGCGGACCCGATCTCCGCTCGCGGGCAGATCCCCCGACGATGGGTTGCCCCAGGATCGCGAGTTGGCGCCGGGCCGCCCGCACGGCCCGTCGACCGCGCGCATCACGTGGTTGGGCACGGGCCGCGTCAGAGAGTCGTCCCGCGAGTACGTCGACGGCGAGGCCGCAGGAGGCCCGCTCGGTGCTGCCAACCGGGACCATGGCCAGGGCGGCGCATGCATCGGCATAGCGGTCATGCGCGATCGCGCGATCGACGAGTGCAGCGGGGTCATCGGGTTGGGTTCTGCCGACCCCGGGGACTGCGCGCTCCAGGGCGGCGCGCCCGCGAGCCGGATCCTGGGCGAATCGGCGCAGGGCTCCCGATACGGCGAGAGGAACTCGCCGCACCGCACCGAGCGCCCTCATGCCCACCTCACGGTCTGGGATACTAGACGCCGGTGACCGAGAGCGTCACTGCACGCGATCCCCGGGAGCCGGCTCGCGGCGCCAGCGACAGGAAGGCCGCGATGACCCTGCTGCACGTCACCGGCGCCCGTCCCAACTTCCCCAAGGCCGCTCCCGTGATCGCCGCGCTCGCCGCCCTCGGTGTGCGCCAGCGCCTGGTGCACACAGGACAGCACTACGACGATCGCATGTCCGAGGTGTTCTTCCGCGAGCTGGACCTGCCTCGCCCGGACATCAACCTCGGTGTCGGCTCCGGCAGCCACGCCCAGCAGACCGCCGCCCTGCTCGTCGGTCTCGAAGAGGAGTTGCTCGCTACCAAGCCCGAGATGGTCATCGTGTACGGCGACGTGAACTCCACACTGGCTGCCGCTATCGCGGCCAGCAAGCTCGGCGTACCGGTCGCCCACGTCGAGGCGGGGTTGCGGTCCTTCGACATGACGATGCCCGAGGAGATCAACCGCATCGTCACCGATCGCCTCTCCGATCTCCTCCTGTGCACCAGCCCCGACGCCATCGCACACCTCGCGCACGAGGGAGTGCCCGCCGATCGCATCCACCTGGTGGGCAATCCCATGATCGACACGCTTCTCGCCAATCTGGACCGCTTCGATGCCGACCGCATGCGAGCAGAGTTCCGCCTGCCCGAGGACTACCTCGTAGCGACGCTGCACCGACCCGGCAATGTCGACGATCCGGAGTCGGCAGGCGAACTCGTCGCGCTGCTGCACTCGGCGGCATCCCGCGCCGACATCGTGCTGCCTCTCCATCCTCGTGGACGGGCTGTCCTCGAGGCCCTGGGACTCGATGACCACCCCCGCATGCACGTGGTCGAGCCACTCGGCTACCTCGACTTCATGGGGCTCGTCCGGGGTGCTCGGGCCGTCATCACCGATTCGGGCGGCGTACAGGAGGAAACGACGGTCCTCGGCGTCCCCTGCCTCACGCTACGACCCAACACCGAGCGCCCGGTCACCATCACGCATGGCTCCAACCGCCTCGCCACGCCAGCGAACCTCCTGCCGCTCCTCGACGAGGCCCTCGGCGGGGAATTCGATGTGACGCGGCGTCCGCCGCTGTGGGATGGCCACGCGGGCGAACGCATCGCAGAGGTCATCGTCGATTGGCTCGGGGATCGCGAGCGTCGATGAGCGAGGAGATGGCGCCCGACAGCGCACCTCCCGGCGAGGTCGAGCGGACGACGAGCGGTGCGCGATTGATGTCGGAGTTGCGCCAAGCACAGGCGCGTGCCGACCGCGCCGAGCGCGAGCTCGACCGCACCAAGCGCAGTGCCGCATACGTCGTCGGCGACCTCTTCGTACGCGCCGCGAAGGATCCTGGGCGGCTGCTCATGCTGCCGCGCGACCTATGGCGCACATGGCGCCTGCGCCGCGCCCGTCGCGCTGCACCGAAGCCCAGCGGCCACGCGCGCACGCGTGAAGTTGTCGACCTCGACGCCGCCCGCCTCCTCATCCCACGCATCGCCACGGTCGCCCCCGGGCGCGGCCTCTCGATCGCCGGAGCGATCGCCAGCACCACGGCACGCGGGTGGGCGCCCTATGCGGCAGTGAGTCCGGCCCTTCCGCATGAGGCGGCCGCGCTCGTGGAGGCGATCGATCCCGATGTCGTCGTCATCGACACGTCTGCTGCCCTGCCCGGACAGGCCTGGTCGCACCTGGGCGATCCGGCTGCTGTCGACCGGATCATGGCTGCGGGAGCCCTCGTCGATGCCGCGCACGCCCTCGGGCGCCCCGCCGTCCTGCTGCGCATGTCCTCGCCCGCACACACCGCCTACCTCGACGCGCTGGCGCGACGTTGCGACCTTGTGGTCGACGGTCCGGGCGCCGCGCGGCGATCGCCCTGGCATCCGGGTGTGGATCCCCTGGCCGAGGCCCCCGTGCCACAGACCACGGCCCTGCTCATCGCATCCACGCCCAGCACGCTCACGGACGAGATCGCACGCGATGCGGCCCGCAGCCTCCGCATCGATCCCGCGCTCCCCCTTGACGTCGGCTGGTCCCGCGCACTTGCAGCGTCCACGGGCTTGCTCGCCGAACCTGTGCCCGCGGGGCGCCTGGGCGCCGCGCTCGACAGCGTCTCGGCTCTCGTCGCGGGACGCCGCGTCCTTGCACCCGGCGATGCCGACCTGGCGCGCATGCTCTCGCCGTGGGAAGCCGCGCGCACCGCGGTCGCGACGAGTCCCCACTCCGACGAGTTGGCGGAGATCGCACGGCGAGGCCCCACGGCGCTCACGGCAGATGAGCACCGAGCAGCCTTCGCCGCGATCCTTCTGGCAGCTGCCGCACCCGTCCAGCTCACGGTGCTCGCCGAGCGACTCGGTATCGCCTCGCGTCCCCGCGCGTGCTGGGATGTTGCCCTTCTTGCCGATGCCGACGTCGACCCCGACCGCGTCATCGCTCAGTCGTGGCGGCCGCGCGAGCTCATCGTCTCCGGCCCACTCGCCGACCGAGCGCGCGATGCCTTGGTCAGCGCCGGTATCCAGGTTGTCGTCGCCGAGCAGGGCGCGTCACTCGATCCCGCCCTGCTCGGTATCTCCTCTCCGTACCTCGCCCGGCAGATCGACCTACGCGACCCCCACGACCTGCTGGACCTCCTCGCCGAACACCTCCTCGGCCAGGCCGCTCGGTCCCACCCGACTGACGCAGTGCTGGTGAGTGCCACATGACCCGAGCCCTGCGCGCCATCGTCTACGGCGACGTCAACCTCAACATCCTGGACGGCTCCGCCATTTGGGTGCAGTCGATGTGCGAGGCGCTCTCCCGTGCCGGTGTCGATGTGCGCGTGCTCCTCAAGGCACCCGTGGAGACCGGGCGCCTCGTCGACCCCGTGCGCGCACTCCCCGGCGTCAGCGTGGTCGACCCCTTCACGTCCGGGATGACATCCGAGCGCACACCGCTGAGCGCCGACGCTGCCGTGTCACTCATCGAGCGCCTGGACGGCGAGTCACCGGCTGATCTCATCGTCGTCCGGGGATTGCGCCTGGTCACAGCTGCCGCCGGGTCACCGCGCCTGCGCGGACGGCTGTGGACCTACCTCACCGACATCCCCCAGAGCCCGCTGGACATCGACGATGAGCAGCGCGATCGGCTCGCAGCCATCGCCGGTGCGAGCCGCTGGATGCTCTGCCAGACCGAGGAACTGCGATCGCTCATCGAGGCGAGCATCCCCGGGACCGGTGGCCGGTGCGTGCTCTGGAGCCCCATCGTCCCCGCTCCCGAGGTCGTAGGCCTCGAGAGCACGACCGGGGGTGCACCCCTGCGACTCGTCTACACGGGGAAGTTCGCACCGCTGTGGAACACCCTCGAGATGACCCGCCTGCCCGCCCTCCTCGCCGAGCAGGGCATTGCGGCCGAGGTGCACATGGTGGGCGACAAGGTCCACGATGTGCCCGGCGACCCTGAGTGGTCCGCGCGCATGCGCGCGGCACTGGAGTCCACACCCGGTGTCGTCTGGCACGGCGGGATGCCGCGCCAGGAAGCCATGGCACTCGCAGCCTCGGGTGATCTCGGTCTCTCCTGGCGGGCACCCGAGATGGATGCGAGCCTCGAACTCAGCACCAAGGTGCTCGAGTTCGGCGTGCTCGGCGTGCCGGTGCTGCTCAATCGCACGCCGATGCATGAGTCACTCCTCGGGGCCGACTACCCCCTCTTCGTCGCCGACGAGTCCGACATCGCCTCTGCGTGCGCGCAGGTCGCGCGCGACCCCGAGCTCCTGGCGCGCCTTGGCCGCCGCATCACCGAATCGGTCGCGCCCTACCGCATGGAGGCAGCCACCGAGCGCCTGCGCGCCCTGCTCGCCCGCACGTTTCCCGAGGAACCGGCCTGCGTCGCAGCAGCGTCACAGGCCGCCGGTCGACCGCTGCGGGTCGTCGTCGTTAGCCACGACCTGAAGTTCTTCACTCGCATCCAGGAACACCTCGCGGAGTTGCCCGGCGTCGAACTCCGACTCGACCACTGGGAGGCGCTCTCGGTGCACGACGTGGCCACGAGCGAGGCCATGGCGGCATGGGCGGACGTCGTCATCTGCGAGTGGGCCGGCCCCAATCTCGTGTGGTACTCCCGTCACAAGCGGGCCGGTCAGCGCCTCATCGTGCGCCTGCACCGCTTCGAGCTCGACGCCGGATGGCTCGCCGATGTCCGCTCGGAGGCCATCGACCAGGTGGTATGCGTGAGCCCGTTCTACGCGCAGCTCACAGCCGCGCGCACCGAGTGGCCGGTCGACCGGATCGTGGTGATCCCCAATTGGGTTGACGTCGAGCAGTTCGATCGACCCAAGCTCGCCGGAGCGGAATTCACACTCGGCATGATCGGCATATCGCCCCACCGCAAGCGTCCGGATCTCGGCGTCGAGATCCTTGCGCGCCTGCGCCGCCGGGATCGCCGCTATCGCCTTGCGGTCAAGTCCAAGATGCCGTGGGACTACTGGTGGATCTGGCGCAAGCCCGAGGAGCGCGCCGAGACCGAGCGCCTCTTCCACCGGCTCCACGATGATCCCGCCGTCGCGGGTGCCGTGACCTTCGATGGATTCGGCAGCGACGTCGCCGCGTGGCTGCGCCGTGTCGGCTGGGTCCTGTCGACATCGGATGACGAGAGCTTCCATCTCGCGCCCGCCGAAGGCATGGCATCAGGTGCGGTGCCCGTGCTCTTGCCCTGGCCTGGCGCCGACACCATCTACGACACCCGTTGGATTCACGCCGATCCCGCTACCGCTGCCGATGCCATCCACGAGATCACCGTGTCGGGCCGTTGGGCACGCGAGGGCAGCATCGGCAGGGACCAGGTCCTTGCTTCCTTCCCGCTCGACGCCGTCTGCGACACCTGGGCCCGGATCCTCGTCGAGGATCTCTCGCCCGAGACGGCCCAGGGCACGCTCGCCCGCGACGCCTAGGACCCTGGCGGAAAGACAGCGGAGTACGCCGCGACTCCCCCGCGGCATTCCGCAAGAGCGAGAAGGTCAGCGCCGTGGATGAAGGCGATCGTCTCCACCTCCGGTGCGCCCGCCGGCCAGGGGATGCGCACCCCGTGGACCACCGAGCGCACACTGCCCTCGTCGATCTCCACCCACGGAAGCGACCGGCGCGCAGCCTCACCCGCAGGCATCGGTGCGACGTGCCCCAGGTCCTCCGGCACGACTGCGTCATCGAGGGTGAATGCGCCCGAGCGCGTCCGGCGCAGGGCCACGATGTGTCCGCCTGTCCCCAGGCTCGCGCCGACGTCGCGCGCGAGGGCCCGGACGTACGTGCCCGCGGAGCACGCGACGCGGACATCGATCACCGTCACGGGCACGCCTGACATGTCGTCATGGCGCAGGTCGATCAGGTCGAAGGCCTCGATCATGACATCGCGCTCGGGGACATCGACTTGCTCGCCGTCGCGCACACGCTCATGGGCGCGACGGCCATCGATATGCACCGCGCTCACCGCGCTCGGACGCTGGCGGACCTGCCCCCGCCACGGCTGCATCGCGGCTTCGACCTCCGCAGCACTCACCGTGGCACCCGATGCACTCAGCACCTCGCCCTGGGCATCATCGCTCACGGTGGCTACGCCGAGGACGATCGTCGCGACGTACTCCTTGCCCTGCCCCGACAGGTGCCCCAGCAGGCGCGTCGCCGATCCGAGCCCCAAGACGAGCACCCCTGTCGCGAGCGGGTCGAGTGTGCCCGCATGGCCCACCCGGCGCGTATCGAATGCCTTGCGCGCACGCCCGACGATGGCGTGCGACGTCGGCCCCTCGGGCTTGTCCACCACGACGATGCCGTGCGAGCCCGACAGGGGCGGCTTGGCCGTCCCGCCGGGCCCCACCTGAAGGGTCATCCCTCCGGGTCCTCCTCCGACGGATGGCGGTACGGATCGGGGTCGCCCGCGTAGTGCGCACCCGTGGCCTGCGCGTGCACCTGGGCGTCGGATTCGGCCGCGGCGCGCAGCAGGTCATCGATGTGCTTGGCATTGTCCGGCAGTGCATCGAGGACGAAGGCCAGCGAGGGCGTGTGCTTGATGCCGGTCTGGCGACCCACCTCGGTGCGAAGGATTCCCTTGGCCGACTCGAGGGCAGCCGCTGTGGCCGCGCGCTCCTCATCGTCGCCGTAGACGGTGTAGAACACCGTTGCTTCACGAAGATCCGGGGTGACCCTGGCGTCGGTGACTGTGATGAAGCCTAGGCGCGGATCCTTGACCTTCATCTCCAGCGTCTCCGCCACGATCTCGCGAACCCGGTCCGCGAGCTTGCGGGCGCGTGCTTCAGCCGCCATCAGCCCACTCCTTCGTCATCGCCGCCGAACAGCCGCCGACGGACTCCCACCAACGTGATCTCGGGAAGTCCCGAGACCCACTCCTCGCACGCATCGGCGATGCCCCGCGCATGGGAGGCATCGCCTGAGACTGCACCGACTGTCACCAGGGCCCGCCGGTGCAGGTCCTGGAAGTCCGTCTCGGCAGCGGCCACATCGAACCTCCTCCGCAACTCCCGGACGATGGGCTTCACCACGGCCCGCTTCTCCTTGAGGGAGTGCACGTCGCCGAGGAGGATGTCCATCTCGCACGTCGCCACGAACACGTGATCAGGCCTAGGCGCGGGCCTTCTCGCGCATCTCGTAGGTCTCGATGACGTCGTCGACCTTGACGTCGCCGTAGGTGCCTAGATTGATGCCGCACTCGAAGCCCTCGCGCACCTCGGTGACGTCGTCCTTGAAGCGCCGCAGGGTCGCGATGGAGAGGTCGTTGGCGACGACCGCGCCATCGCGCACCAGCCGCGCCTTGGTGTTGCGCCGGATCTCGCCACTGCGCACGAGGCAACCCGCGATCGTGCCGAACTTCGAGGACTTGAAGACCTCGCGCACCTCTGCGGTGCCGAGCTGGATCTCCTCGAACTCGGGCTTGAGCATGCCGCGCAGGGCTGCCTCGATCTCGTCGATGGCCTGGTAGATGACGGAGTAGAAGCGGACGTCCACGCCCTCCTGGGCGGCGAACTCCGCGACCTTGCCCTCGGGTCGGACGTTGAATCCGACCACCACCGCATCGGAGGCACTCGCGAGGGTGACATCGCTCTTGGTGATCGCACCGACGCCGCGATGGATCACGCGGAGCGAGACGCCATCGCCCACCTCGATCTTGAGCAGGGCATCCTCGAGGGCCTCGACCGAGCCGGAGACGTCGCCCTTGAGGATGAGGTTGAGCTCGCGGAGCTCCCCCTCCTCCAGGCTCTTGAGGAAGTCCTCGAGAGTGCGCCGTGCGCGGGACTTCGCGAGCTGCGCGTTGCGCTCGCGTGCCTGGCGCGTCTGGGCGATCTGCCGCGCGGTGCGGTCCTCCTCGACGACGAGGAAGGTGTCACCAGCGCCCGGCACGGAGGTCAGGCCGAGGACCTGCACCGGTCGTGAAGGCAGCGCCTCATCGACGGTGTTGCCGTCCTCGTCCAGCATGGCGCGCACGCGTCCGTAGGCATCACCAGCGACGATGGAGTCGCCGGGGCGCAGTGTGCCGCGCTGCACGAGCACGGTGGCCACGGGGCCGCGGCCGCGGTCCAGGTGGGCTTCGATAGCCACGCCCTGGGCATCCTGGCTCGGATTGGCGCGCAGATCGAGCGCCGCGTCTGCGGTGAGCAGGATCGCCTCGAGCAGGTCGTCGATGCCGGTGCCCTTGACGGCAGACACATCGACGAACATCGTCTCACCGCCGTACTCCTCCGCCACGAGGCCGAACTCGGTGAGCTGGCCGCGGACCTTCGAGGGGTCAGCGCCCTCCTTGTCGACCTTGTTGACAGCCACGACGATGGGCACCTCGGCGGCCTGGGCGTGGTTGAGCGCCTCGATCGTCTGCGGCTTGACGCCATCATCGGCAGCAACGACGAGCACGGCGATATCCGTCACCTGCGCGCCACGGGCGCGCATCGCGGTGAAGGCCTCGTGGCCCGGCGTATCGATGAAGGTAATGGGACGCTCTGCCTCGCCGGGGTGGGCGATGATCTGGTACGCGCCGATGTGCTGGGTGATCCCGCCGGCCTCGCCAGCGACGACATTCGTCTTGCGGATCGCGTCGAGCAACTTGGTCTTGCCGTGGTCGACGTGGCCCATGACGGTGACGACCGGCGGACGCGGCATGAGATCGCCCTCGTCGCCCTCGTCCTCACCGAAGTCGAGCGAGAAGGACTCGAGCAGCTCACGATCCTCGTCCTCGGGCGACACCACCTGGACGTCGAAGTCGAGCTCGCCGCCGAGGAGCTTCAGCGTGTCGTCATCGACGGACTGGGTGGCAGTGACCATCTCCCCGAGCTTGAAGAGCACGGTGACGAGATCTGCCGGGCTCGCATCGATCTTCTCCGCGAAGTCGGTAAGGCTCGCACCGCGGGGAAGCCGCACGACCTGACCGTTGCCGCGGGGCAGGCGCACGCCGCCGATCGTCGGAGCCTGCATGTTGTCGAATTCCTGGCGCTTGGCGCGCTTGGACTTGCGGCCGCGCGACGGGCGACCGCCGGGCTTGCCGAACGCGCCCGCTGTGCCACCGCGACCACCGGGGCCACCGCGACCACCGGGTCGACCGGCGAAGCCACCACCGGGTGCGCCACCGGGCGCACCTCCCGGACCGCCGCCGAAGCCACCACCGGGTGCACCGCCGGGACGACCGGGGCCGCGACCACCGGGTGCACCGCCGGGACGACCCGCGCCGCCACCGGGACGACCGGGTGCGCCACCGGGCCGACCGGGTGCGCCACCGGGCGCACCGCCCGGACGAGCACCGGGCCGGGGAACGCCCGGCACGCGCGGCATCATCCCCGGCGTAGGACGCGGAATCCCCGGCACGGCCGGAGTGGCGCGACCCATGCCGGTGT
>JBEGMG010000320.1:0-3746 GCA_041183165.1 Actinomycetota bacterium
ACCCCCGAGTGCACGGTCGAGGAGGACCCGCTCCTCGCGTACATCCTCGCGCGACTGCGGCTCGACGAAGGGCTCATGCTCCGCATCCCGGCCTGCGTCTTGGCCCTCGGGTGTGTGCGAGCTCATGCAGGGGACTCCGCCGGTTCGGGGTAGAGGCGATAGGACGGGTTGAAGATCGTCGGCTGGCCCTGCGGGCACGTGACCCTGCCGTGAGCGGAGATGGGACGCCCCACATCCACCCCGGACAGTCGGCGATGGCCGATCCACACGAGCGAGATGTGACCACTGCCGTCGTAGACCTCTGCCTCCAAAGTCGGCGCGGTGGCCCGTGGACGCAGGGTGACCGATCGGATGATCCCGTGCACCGACACCGTCTGTCCGCGCTGGCATGCCGAGATGGCCTGAGCGCCGTGCTCCTGCGCCTGCGTCGACAGCTCGCCCGCCTCGACCTCATCCTGGCTGCGTGTCCAGGACGACCACCAGCGGGCCACCCGCGCCTCCTCGGATCGCAACCGGCCACGGCGACCGGCATCTCCAGCAGCGTACCGGCAGGTGGTGGACAAGACTTGACTCCGTGACCGCCGTCATCGTCCACGGAGCCGGCTCCACCGGCAGCGCCGCAGCCGCGCTCCTGGGCGCCGCATCCGACGCCGTCCTCATCGAGGATCGCTCCGGCGATATCGATGCCGTCATCGCATCCGTGGAGGCGGCCCTCGTCACGCACCCGGACTGCACCTTGCTCGTGGGCATCAGCCTGGGTGCGCACGCTGTGGCCCGATGGGCCAGCACAGCGCGTCGAGCACTCCCCCGTCTCGTGTGCGTCCTCCCCGCCTGGACGGACGTGCCCGGCACGACGGCGTCCGCTACGGCCGTTGCCGCGCAGCAGATCGCCACCGACGGCGCGACCGCTGTGCTGGATCGCCTGGCGAGCGAGGGAAGGCATCCGGATGTGGTCCAGCTGCTGCGCATTGCCTGGGCTGACTACGCCGACGACGCGCTGTCAGGGTGTCTCGTCCGCGCGAGCACCGGTCGAGGTCCCACGCCGGCGGAGCTTGCCTCCATCCACGTTCCTGTTGCCGTCGTGGGCTGGCGAGGGGATGCCCTGCACCCCGCCGCTGTCGCGCACGAATGGGCCAGGCACCTTCGCTGGCCGACGATCGCTGTGGCCGCGCGTCCCGAGATCAGGTTGATGCGCCAGGCACTGGTGACGTGCGGGGTCTAGGAAGGATCGTCGGAAGTGCCCGATGTCGGCACTGCCTGTGTGGGCAGGCGCATGGGCAACGCCTCCCCCGGCGGCATCGCGTCCGCGCCTCGGACAACCACGATGTCCCTGAAGACCTGCTCCAATTCGGGCGACCCGCCAGGCTGCGCCGCGACACCGAGGAAGAGTCCACGCAGGAACCATCGCGGGCCTTCGACACCGACGAATCGCACGGGCTGCAGGGCACCCTGGCCCGGCACCTTGCCGCGCAGTTCTACGCCGTGCTCGCCAGACTGCTCCTCGATGACGCCCCCCTGTGCCGTCACGGACGACTTCAACTTGCCCCGGACTTCCTCCCACAGGCCACTGGTGCGAGGCGCTGCGAACGCCTGCAATTGAAGGCCACCCTGGCCCAGGTTCAACGTGAGGACACTCACCGCACCTGTTGCCTCATCGACCTGCGCCTGGACCTGGAGTCCATCGGTGCCGCGGACCCACAGCGCGCCGAAGTCGAGCCTGCCCTCAGGACCGTCGACCTCCGTCACGTCCCAGGGACCACGCTCACTGCGTGCTGACTCCTCGCTCACGGCGCCTCCTCGATGAGGGCCCCCACGGTACCTGTCGAGCCATATCCACCCTCGCCGCGGTGCGAACCCGGCAGCCGCTCAGCCTCGTGCAAGATCGCTCTCGCGACGGGCTGGATCACGATCTGCGCGATGCGATCCCCGCGAGCCAATTCCACCGCTTCGCGCGCATCCGTATTCAACAGGCAGATGCGCACTTCGCCGCGGTAGCCCGCATCGATGGTCCCCGGCGCATTGACGACCGTGAGCCCGTGGCGCGCCGCTAGCCCGCTGCGTGGATGAACGAACGCGGCGTACCCCTCGGGCAGGGCAACGGCGATCCCAGTCGGCACCACGGCCCGCTCTCCCGGCGCAAGGACGATGTCGACCGTCGTGCACACATCGAAGCCCGCATCCCCGGGCAGCGCGTAGGCCGGCATCGGTAGACCGGGATCCAGCCTGACGACGAGTACGTCGACCGCCTCGCTCACGGGTTCACCTCGCGACGCCACTGCTCAGCTCCTCCCGGGCGCTCCCGGATCGCCGCCTGGATGTGCTCCGAACTCCCGTGCTGGACGAAGTGCTCGAGAGGCACCTGGAGGAACAGCGCCGCCGCCTCCACGGCAACGGGTCCGTCGGGAGAGCCCAGTGATGCCCGAGCCGACGTATAGACCTTGCGTCCCACCTGGCCGGCGATCTCCGTGTGGATGTGCAAAGTGGCACCCACGGGCACGGGGCGCACGAAGTCGACCTCCAGGTGCACCGTGACGACGGGCACAAGGAGGAGCCGATTGAGCGCTCCCATGGCTTCATCCATCGCCGTGGAGATCACACCGCCGTGAGCGAGTCCCGGCGCGCCCTGGTGAAAATCCCCCACCTGCAGGGTGCTGGCCATCGTCATGCCGTCGCCGGCCACCACCTTGAGGTGCAGCCCTGCAGGGTGGTCGGCGCCGCAGCCCACGCACCAGCGGTAATGGCTCGCGACGACCTCGCCCGGTTGGGGGGCCTGCGCGTGGCGCTCGGGAATCGGTGCACCCTCTGGTGGGTGCGGCCTCCGCTGACGCGATCGAGCATTCGTCACCCCCGGACCCTATGCCCGTGCCGTTCCGCGCCGCCTGACACCCTGGCCCCATGAGCGATCCCGGCGGCGGCTGGTCCGAGGGACGGGACGGGCAGCACCGCACCTACCGGGAGCGCCTCTATCCGCCACCGCTCATGTTCCTGCTCGTCATCGGCCTCGCCAGCCTTGCGGGCATCGCGTACGGAGCGGCGTACGGAGCCGCGCTGGGCTGGGGAGTCGGTGCTGTCCTGGGCATCATCGGCGTCGGCGTGCTCGTCGCCACGAGCACGAGCCTCCACGTGGACGACACCGTCCTGCGCGCCGGACGCGCCCGCTTGCCCCTCGCCGTTGTTTCTTCCGTCCAGACTCTCGACGCCGACGCCATGCGTCAGGCCCGGCGCCATGGCGATCCCCGTGACTACCTGGTGCTGCGCGCCTGGTCATCCCGCAGGGGTGTCGCGGTCGACCTCGCCGACGAGCACGATCCCCATCCGCGGTGGGTCCTCACCACGCGTCACCCCGATCGCCTGGCGGAGGCCATCCGGGCTGCCGCGGAGCCGGAGAACGGCGCCACCTCGGGCCGGTAGCCTGTGGCCATGTCGGAGACTCCCGAGACGCGGACCAAGTCCGCGCACCCCGTGCTCAAGGTCGCTGCCCCCTTCGTTGTCCTTGCGGCGACGTGGGCGGCGGATCGCGCTCTCTCTGCGGGATACTCCGCCATTACGGGCAGGAAGCCTCCGAATGTGGACGACCGCGCGGTCAGCTTCCGCCGGGCGCTCGTATGGACACTCGCCACGGCGACGACCGGCGCAGTCATCCAGCTCGTGATCTACCGCGCGGCATCCAAGGCCGTCCCGGAAGACCAGGACTAGGCGCTTACGCGCAGTCGCAACTGATTCCGACTGCGCTTACGCGCAGTCGG
>JBEGMG010000321.1:0-2503 GCA_041183165.1 Actinomycetota bacterium
GTCATGGGGCGGATCCCGCCTTCAGGTGAGCGAACAGATCGCCGCGCCGGAATGTGGCGGAAAGCTGTTGCAAGGAGACCTCTCGGTCACCGTAGAGCGCCTTCAGCGCCTGGTCGACGTCGGCGCAGGATCCGCCGAACCATGCCTCACCATGCGCCTCAATCAGCTCGCGAGCCCTCGCGAAGTTTCGGTGGTCGAGACCGCTGATGTCCAGCAGCTTGAGCGCGCTGAGCAGCCTCCGCCCCATCTGCATGGCGATGAAGCATGAGGCGTAGCGCACGAACAGTGGGTCGGCTGGGGCGGGTCGGCGACGATGGTTCTCGGCGATGCGGAACAGCAGGACCGCGGCGATGGCTTGGGCGGCGTTCAGGCTGTCGCTGAAGATCGTGTCGTAGAGTTTCCCGAAGTGCTCCCGTGCGTAGAATTTCGCGCGGTGGGGCTCCAGCCGCCAGACAGCCAACACAGCCTCCGCCACAGCACCGGAGGTCATCTCCCTCGACCCCACGGATCCTTCCACACGCTTCCTTCGGTAGTTGTACCCCAGGTCCCGCATGCTCGTCTCCAGGAGCTGTTGCACCTCGTCGTTGGCGCGAAGGTCCTTGAGATCCACCGGGTTCTGGCTGTTCGTCGCGTGGGTGATGCGAAGCGCCAGGTCCTCCCGGTCTCTAGGTAACTTGTACAGTCGTACCATCACCGTCGCTTCCCCCGGGAGAGGCCCGTCCAAGGAGGTCCTGTGAATGGTCATGCACGTCTGGCCGCCGTTGACGATCTGGAGGTTGGTCACCTTGACCTGATAGTCGGCCTGCTGGAGTGCGTTGTAGGCGAAGTCGTCGCAGACCAGCGTGATCCCGTTGTTGAACAGGTAGAAGTCCGCAGCATTGGCCGAACGCAAGGTCGTCCGGATCCCCTCGTTCACACGGTTGCCCGAGAGCCCGAGGTATCGTCGGATGTTCCGCTCAAGGAGTCGGTCGCCGTGAGTCCCCATCAAGTCGGCGATTTCCACCACGGGGATCCGCCCCACACAGACGCGACTGAATGCCAGATCCTCGATGATCGCGCGGCCGGTGAGCCGCAGGGTCGCGTCGACCTTCTGCGTTCGCTGCATGAGGCGAACCAGCGTGTCATGGTTCACATGCTCCCAGGTCACCTGGTCTCCGAGTCCCGCTCTCGTAATGGTCGTGTCGCCGTCCGCGGGCCACCGGAGACCATTGTTGCAGCACACCGCTCGGACGCGAGGCAAGTAGCCATCGCGAATCAACGAGCGGATCTCTTCCACACGGACGCGAAGACGGTCATTGATGGCACCCAGATCCGACGTCGGATCGAAGATGTGCCGGACCGCCTGGACCAGGCTCTCCAAGCCGCCGACCGGGAAATTCGCGTTGCCTTCCAGGTTGGTCTTGTACTTGCCCTGAAAGAGCGTCACTGCGAACTCGCCGTCGATCTCCTCAGAGATGTGCAGCGCATCCACCCCAAAATCTCCGCCGCCTTCGGTGAGGCAGTCGATGACGACATCCTGGTCGAGGTCGAGCAGCTCCTTCACGCATAGGTACACAAAGGCCAGCGACTTGAGGCGACCGTCATCCGCGATGTTCAACACATCGCGGGCTGGTGCGCGGATGTCTTCCATCAGCTTGCTGACTCGTTGGTCGACGATGGATGTGTTGAAGTTCACGGTGTTACTCCAAACAGGCCAAGCTGGGAAACAGGCTCGGGCACGGCCTTGCCGAAGACAGGTGCCGCATGGCCTGGAGCTCCTTCTTCCGCCCCTCCAGCCGCCCTTCGAGGTCGAGGATGGTCCGGCGGACGTTCTCCAAGTTCAGGCGGACGTCCTCGCCCGCCTCCTGGTCCTCGCGGAGCTTCATCCAGCGGTCAGACCAGTAGTCGATCTCCTTGGTGAGCCGCTCGTTCACCGCGGCGAGCGTCTTGTCCGCCTTCGCCATGCGCCGGTGGGCCACCTCCTCAAAGTGCGGGGGCACCAGCGACGACGCGGCCAGCGCGAGCGCCTTCTGCTCCTGGTCGGCGCAGATCCACGGCTCCTTGCCGCCTGCTCGCACCCAGTCGTCGATCTCTTGGAGCTTGAACTTCCAGAAGCGACCGACCTTGTGAGCAGCCAGTCGCTGAGCCTCGACCCACCGGTAGTTGGTGTCCTTCGACACCCCCAGGTGGCGCGCGACGTCCTCGACGGAGACCCATGGATCGGGCAGCACGACGTCCTCCAGCAGGACGCGAACTTGTAACATATCGGGGGCTCGCGCATCGCATCGCCGCCCCCTTCGGTTGCCTGATCCCCGGGTGGGAGCTGTGCCAATCCCCGCGGCCTGATGCCGGTTCACGTCGGTGGCGGTGACCGGGCGCACCGCGCGACGTGAACCGCGGCGTCGTTCGAGGTGTTCACTTGATCTGGTGTGCCCGATGGGGACCTCCGCAGCCGCACACGGAGCGACTCCGGCGCTCTGACCCTGCGCGCGGCCTCCGATGCCTTCATATCGGGGCTCGGACT
>JBEGMG010000322.1:0-3002 GCA_041183165.1 Actinomycetota bacterium
ACGTCACCGGGCAGGCGCGCGGCAACCTCGGCGGCGAGGGGTGCGGAGGCATCGCACACCGCCGTCACCGTGAAGTCGGCGCGCAGCGTCTCGAGGTTGGGCAGGTGCACGGCCTGGCTGATGAGGCCGAGGCCGACGAGTCCAACCCGAATGGGCGCCACGGCACTGCCTCCCTCCCTGAGACCACCCCTGGGGGTGCACTCTCATGCACTGGTTCGCGAAAGTCAACACTGGTTTGAGTGCGAACCACCGTGCTAGTGTCGCGCCACCATGCGAGCGAGCACCGATGATCGCCCAGGGGGGCGCAGTCCGTCGCTGAGCGCGTACCGAGCACTCGCCTCGAGTCTCGCCTCAGGCAGATGGCCCCCCGGTTCGCTGCTGCCCAGCGAACGCGCACTCGCCGAAGAACTCGGCGTCGGACGCACCACCTTGCGTCATGCGCTCAAGGAGCTCGCCGACGCGGGAATTCTCGAGCCTGCCCCGCAGCGCGGCTGGTTCGTCGCACGCGCCTACATCAGCGAAGGACCCAACGTGCTCATGGGGTTCTCCGAAGGCGCGGCCGCACGCGGGCTCACCGCCGGTTCGCGCACGGTGTCGCAGGTGCTGCGGCCGTGCTCCTTCGAGGTCGCCGAACTGCTCGGGGTCCCTCCGGCGTCGGATGTCGTCGAACTCGAGCGCGTGCGCACACTCGATGGACTTCCCGTGGCCGTGCAGTCCATCTCGCTCCCCCACAAGCTCGTCCCGGGCCTGGAGTCGCGCTCCCTTGAAGGTGTCTCCCTCTACCGCCTGCTGCACGAGACCTACGGCCTGGTGCCGTCGCGCTGCGACTACACCCTCCAGGCGGAGGCGGCCTCGGATCACGTGGCAGCGCTGCTCGAGGTCGCTGTGGGATCCCCCGTGCTGGTTGGCCACGAGGTGACCGTCGACAGCTCCGACCGTGTCATGGCTGCGGGTCGCATGATCTACCGCGGCGATGCCTACCGCTTCACCTCCACGCTCTTCCGCATCTAGTCACACACTCAAGGAGGCTCCATGGCCCGCCGAGCGACACCGCGGCCCGTCTTCGACCAGCCGCACGTGATCACCGAATCCAACGTCGTGCGCCACCTGTGGGGCGACGCGGAGTCCGGCTACGTCGGAGATGAAGTGCTGCTCTCCACGCAGCAACTGCACGCGCTGATCTTCACCCTTCCTCCCGGTGGGCGCTTCGGTCACTCCGCGGACAACCGGACTGTCTTCGCCGCCGACGAGGTGTACGTCGTCCTCGAAGGCACGATCGCCGTCATCGACCCCGCCATCGGCCAGGTGGTCAAGGCCACCGCCGGCGACGGTGTCTTCTTCCGCCGCGACACCTGGCATCACGGCGTCAACTGGGGCACCACGCCCGTGCGCGTCCTCGAGTTCTTCAGTCCACCCCCGGCGACCGGTGCGTCTTCGGCGTACTCCAAGACGGTCCCCTACCTCGAGGATCCGGTGCACGCCAGCGACACCCCGCTCGGGCACTGGCCCATGGAGCGCGCGACGTTCGAGGACAAGGACACGCTGCACGTCGTCCGGGAGTCGGACCTGCGGTGGCGCTCCGAGGTCGGCCTCCAGGTGGGGCTGCTGTGCTCCACCGAGCACCTGACCGTCGCCGAGATCACTGTCCTGCCGGGAGACTCCAGCGCCGTACGCCGACACGACGGCGACGCCCTGTTGCACGTCACCGAGGGCGAGATCCACGTGCACACGCCCGAGGCTGAGAACGCCACCTGGTGGCGCGCGCAGATGGGCGAGTCCGTGGTGATCCCCCAGGGATTCGACTACCGGATCGTCAACCAGTCGGGGCAGCCCGCCCGGCTCATCTCCGGCAGCGCCCCCGGCTACCTGGCGTGAGCATGGACGTCGTCCTCGGCGTCGATGTCGGCGGCACCAAGTCCCGGGCTGTGCTGCTCGGCCCGGATCAGCCCGACAGGGGCGGCTCGGCCGACCCGCCGGGCCTCTCCGTGGTGGCCATGGACGAGGTGCCCACGTCGACGAGCGAGCGCGCCGATCCCGGGCTGGCCGCCTCGCACGCGCTTGCGCGCCGCCTGCGAGATCACGCCATCGAACAGGGTCACCACATCGCGGGAGTCGGCATCGGCGTACCGGAGTATGTGCGAGGCGGTCTGCTGCACAGCGATCTCGTGCTCGCGTGGACTGTGCAGCCTGGCGAACTCTTCGCCGATATCGCACCCGTGACGGTCGAGAGCGACGTGCGCTGCGGTGCCCTGGCCGAGACGGTCCTCGGCGCGGGGCGCGACTCCACATCGATGCTCTACGCCAGCATCGGCACGGGGATATCGAGTTCCTTCGTCGTCGGTGGCCACGTGTGGGAGGGACACCGGGGCGAGGCCATCGCTCTCGGCGAGCTCCCCATCGACCGCGACCTCGACCCGGGCGTCGCGCACACGCTGGAGGAGTTCGCCTCCGGCAGTGCGATCGCCCGCCGTTACTCCCGGGCAACCGGGCAGCAGGTCGCCGGTGCCCGTGAGGTGCTTGCCCTCGCCGAAGGCCACGATCCGCGGGCGAGGGCCATCGTCGAGTCAGCCGCGTCCGCCATCGGAGCCGCGCTCGCCTGGGCGGTCTACCTGGTGGATCCGCAGGTCGTGGTGCTCGGCGGCGGCCTGGGATCCTCCGGTGGCTGGTGGACCGAGCAGATCAGTGAGCGCTACCGGCGTTCCTCACGCCCGAGTCCTCCCCCGCTCCTGCCCGCCGAGTGCGGAGCGGACTCCGGCGCCATCGGTGCGGCACTGGCATCCTTCGCCGACCTTGGATTGCTCGACTGACGCATCGCGAGTCGCCGACCATCAGCAGTCCCCTGCCTTGAGCTGCGCAAGGGCGCGCGCACCGGTGGGTTCCGCCTTGCCGATGGTGAGGCTGCCCGGGATCACGATGGTGGTGCCGTCGCCACCGTTGTTGTATTCATCCAGCAGCGATCCAATGGTCCGGATATTGGTGACGCTACTGGAGTCCATGGTCGC
>JBEGMG010000323.1:0-4794 GCA_041183165.1 Actinomycetota bacterium
GAGACCAGGCGCGTGACGCCAAGCGAGATTCCGACGCCTGGATAGGTCGTGCGACCGTCGGTGGCGAGCGCGTCGTACCTACCGCCGGAGCAAATGGACCCGAAGGACTCGAAACCCTCGATGGTTGTCTCGTAGACAGTGCCGGTGTAGTAGTCCAGCCCCCTGGCGATGTGGAGATCGGCCTCGACTGCACCGGGGCGCACACGCTGAGCCGCCTCGACCACGGCCACCAGCTCAGCCAGGCCCTCGTCGAGCAGCGGATCCGTGACGCCCAGCGCCCGCACCTCGTCGGCGAAGCCGCCATCCGCACCGCGGATCGCGGCCAGGGCGAGGACCTGGTCTGCGGCGGCCTCGGCCAGGCCCGCCTCCAGGAGGAGGGTGCGCACCTTGACGGCACCGATCTTGTCGAGCTTGTCGATAGCACGGAGCACGGCGGGTACGTCGTCGATCCCCAGCCCGCGGTAGAAGCCTTCCAGCACCTTGCGGTTGTTGACGTGGATGGTCGCACGCGGGAGGAAGGGCATCGATGCGAAGACCTCCGCCATCACCAACGCCATCTCGGCATCGTGATGACCGGCCAAGACGTCGACGTCGACGATGTCGATGTCAGCCTGCGTGAACTCCCGGAAGCGCCCCTCCTGTGGGCGCTCGCCACGCCACACCTTCTGCACCTGGTAGCGACGCAGGGGAAAGTCCAGTCGTGTGGCGTTCTCGACGACGAATCGGGCGAAGGGCACCGTGAGGTCGAAGTGCAGGGCGAGTGCGTCGTCATCGGCTGCATCTGCATGCAGACGGCGGACGGCGTACACCTCCTTGTCGATCTCGCCCTTGCGCAGAAGCACATCGACCGGCTCGACACTGCGGGTCTCCAGCGGCGTGAAGCCATGGAGTTCGAAGACCCGTCGCACCGTGTCGAGGACCTCGAGCTCCACCAGTCGTCCCTCGGGGAGCCACTCGGGAAAGCCGGAGAGGCCGGTTGGTCGCGCCACTAGAGCCCCCTCGGGGCCGGTGCGGAGCCCAGGTCCGCCAGGAAGGGATTGCTCGCGCGTTCCCTGCCGATCGTGGTGGTCTCGCCGTGGCCCGGCAGCACCACGGTGTCGTCCGCCAGTGGCAGGACGACGCGCCGCAGACTCTCCGTCATCGCGCGCGGATCGCCGCCGGGGAGATCCGTGCGGCCGATCGATCCCGCGAAGAGCAGGTCGCCACTCAGCATGACCGGTGGTCGCTCGGTATCGCGGTCGGCAAGGAAAGCGACGGACCCCTCCGTGTGACCGGGGGCGTGGGCAACGGTCAGCGGGACACCGGCGATCTCCAACACATCACCGTCGGCAAGGACGCGCACGTCCTCCGGCTCGGTGAGCTCGAGCGCGCCCTGGGTCATGGAGAGCATCTGCTCACGCGACATGCTGAAGGTCGTGCCGATGATGTCCGCGAGGCGATAGCGGTCATCGGTGTGGATATACGCCGGGATCTCACGCCCGGCCGTGAGCGGGGCCACGGACCACACGTGGTCCAGGTGGCCATGCGTGAGGAGCACGGCGACGGGCCGGAGGCGATGGCGCTCGAGAAGGTCCGTGAGCGGGCCCATGCTGGCCTGCCCCGGATCGACAATGAGGCAGTCCTCCCCCTCCGCGGTTGCGACCGCGTAACAATTCGTGCCCCAGGCGCCCGCGGGGAAGCCCGTTACGAACACGATGGCCTGTGGGCGGGCATGGAGGACCTCCGGGGTGGCTGGGCGCCCCACGAGCCTACCCGCCCCGGAGCCAGGCCATAGACTCACGCGTCGACCTGGACGACCGCGAAAGGGAGGGCGACGGTGACGTCGAGCAAGCGCAGGCGCGAGGTGGCTCGCGCTAAGGCCGAGCGGCAGGCCGCTCGGAGAGCCGACGCCGCGCAACGCCGGGCGACTCGCAATCGCATCATCGCCGTGGTCGCCGTTGTGGTCGTCGTAGGCGGCGTACTGGCCTGGGCTCTTCTCAATCGCTCGTCGGACTCTTCCGACATCGCGGCACCCGCGGAGACCGCGATCCCGACGGAGTCCGCTGCGCCGGACGCATCCGCATCCGCGGACACCTCGCCCAGCCCTGAGGCATCACCCTCCCCTGAACCCACCACCACGAGCACGACCCAGCCCGACGCCAATTGCGCTCCGGCTCCCGAGCCTCGGCCCGATGACCTCACGTGGCCTCAGGCGCCCGAGGATCCGGTCAAGCCCGATACGGCGTACACGATGACGCTGACCACCAACTGCGGCGACATCGTCATCGACACCCTCCCGGCCGAGGCGCCTGCCACGGTCGCCTCGATGGCCTTCCTCACGGAGGAGGGCTACTTCGACCTCACTGCCTGCCATCGCCTCACCACCGAGGGGATCTTCGTGCTCCAGTGCGGGGACCCTGCCGGCAACGGCACCGGTGGTCCGGGCTACTCGATCCCCGATGAGAACCTCCCCGCCGAGGGGGCAGCGAACTACCCCGCCGGCACCGTGGCCATGGCCAACGCCGGACCCGGCACGGGAGGCAGCCAGTTCTTCATCGTCTACGAGGACACGACCCTGCCCTCCGGCTACACCATCTGGGGCACCGTGTCCGAGGGACTCGACGTAGTGCAGGGCATTGCAGCAGCCGGGGTTGAAGGCGGCGGCACCGACGGGCCACCGGCCCAACGGGTCGTCATCGAGAAGGCGACGCTGACCACGTCGCCGGCAAACTAGGAGGGTCGATGAGCGAGAACTTCCCGGGGCAGCCTGAGGGGGAAGCCGAAGTCTCCGAAGAGATCGCGGTCGAGATCGTCGAGGCGGCCCCTGCGGCCCCCTTCGGCGCGATCGAAGCTCGTGAACCAGCGCCCGCGCTCACTCCACCCCCTGTCATTCACGCGATCGAGACCTCGACGACGATGGTGGCCAACGACGAGGGCACCGTGGTCGTCGAGACCATGACCGTGCAGGCAATTGCGATGCCCGGACCCACTCCCGCTCCCGCTCCCGCCGCTCCTACACCTGCTACGCCCTCACCCGCTGCTCCGCGACCCACGGCGCTCAAGCGCCCCTCGCGCCCTGCCGCAGCGGCATCAGCGCCCCCCGTGCGACGCACCGACCCGGCGCGCTTCGGGCGCATCGACAGCGACGGCACGGCATGGCTGCGCACCCCCACCGGTGAGGTGGTCGTGGGCAACTGGGCGGCCGGCACGATCGAGGAAGGTCTCGCGTTCTTCGGGCGCAAGTACGACGACATCCTCGTCGAGGTCGACCTCGCCGCCCACCGCCTGAAGGATGGCCGGGGCCTGGACTCGGCACCGACCGCTCTCGCGCACGCCCGCGAGGCACTCGCCGCTCCCAGCTTCCTGGGCGACGTCACCGAGCTCGAGCGTGCATGTGCTGAGGTGGAGTCGCTCATGGCTGCCGCGCGGGAGAAGCGCGAGGCTGCACGCACTCGCCAGCGCGAGGAGGCACTTGCTGCACGCGAGGCCATCACCGTCGAGGCGGAATCGCTATCGGAGTCGACCCAGTGGAAGGCGACCGGCGAGCGCTTCACCGCCCTCCTCGAGGCGTGGAAGGCCGCACCACGCATCGACCGAGGCCGCGAGCAGGCGCTGTGGAAGCGCTTCAGTGCAGCGCGCACGGCTTTCGATCGCCGACGTCGCCAGCACTTCGCCGCGCGAGATGCCGAGCGCAAGGACTCCCTGGCGGCCAAGGAGGCACTCATTCGCGAGGCCGAGTCCCTGTCGACCTCGACCGACTGGGCGGGCACCACACGCGCCTACCGCGCGCTCATGGATCGATGGAAGGCGGCTCCACGCGGCAGTCGCCAGGACGAGGACCGCCTGTGGACCCGATTCCGGGCGGCCCAGGATGCATTCTTCGCATCGCGCGACGCCGTCAACGCCGAGCGCGACGTGGAGCACCGCGGCAATCTCGAGCGCAAGCAGGCCCTCGTCGTCGAGGCAGAGGCGCTCCTGCCGGTGACCGACGTAGCCGCGGCCAAGCGTGCGCTGCGCGGTATCCAGGAGCGCTGGGAGGCCATCGGGCACGTTCCTCGCGCCGACAAGGACCGCATCGATCGACGGTTCCGCGCCGTGGAGGAGGCCGTGCGCCAAGCCGACGATCGGCGCTGGGCGGCCACGGATCCAGCCCGCCGTGCACGCGCCGAGGACACCGCCGAACGGTTCCGCACGGCGCTCGCACGGGCCGAGCAGGATCTCGCGGCGGCGCAGGCCGCCGGCGATGCCCGGCGGATAGAGGCAGCCCAGGCGAGCGTGGACTCGACACGGGCTCTCCTGGCCGCTGTCGAAGGCACGGTCTCGGAGTTCGCTGGACCTGCCGGCAGTTAGAAGCGTCTAGACGCGGTAGGCGTCGAAGACACCGTCCACCTGGCGCACTGCCTTGAGCACGGCGCCCAGGTGCTTGGGGTCCGCCATCTCGAAGGTGAACCGCGACAAAGCGATGCGTTCCCGCGTGGTCGTCACCGAAGCACTGAGGATGTTGACGTGCTGATCTGATAGGGCGCGGGTGACATCCGACAGCAGGCGTGCCCGGTCGAGAGCCTCCACCTGGATGTTGACGAGGAACACACTTCCCGATGACGGCGCCCACGAGACGTCAACGAACCGTGCGCCTGCCTCCTGCTGTGCCTCCAAACCGGGGACGTTGACGCAGGAGCGTCGATGCACGGACACCCCCGAACCACGGGTCACGAAGCCGACGATGTCGTCGCCGGGGACGGGAGTGCAGCAACGCGCCAATTTGACCCAGACGTCCGTGGCCCCCTTGACGAGAACACCGGGATCACCCGGTGC
>JBEGMG010000324.1:0-5845 GCA_041183165.1 Actinomycetota bacterium
GTTCGTAGTTGTCGGGGCTCGCCCATGAGTTGGTCATGCAGGGAAGGTCGATGAGACCCCCGAGGATCCAGGCGAAAGAGCCGAGCAGGATGAGTACCCGGACCGGAGTCCACCACGTGGCTGCGCCGATCGCGGCGAAACGACCGACAGGTCCGCCGATGAACGGCGTGCTCGCACGCACGACAGGGTCTTCGCGCGTAGGCAGCACGAAATCCGGTTCGGATCCCTGGGGCATCTGCGTGCTACTTCTTGGACGCGCCGCTAGACAGGAGACCGGAGGGTAGGTCGACGATACGCGCAGGGATGTCAGCGTCGTCGGCGGTGTAGTAGCTTGCGCACACGCGGTGATAGCCGTCAGCGATCGTCAAGGGGATCCCGTGTTCGATCCCTCCGCGGACCAAAAGCACGGGTGCGAGCTTGACACCTTGGATCATCTTGGCCAGATCCGCAGCGACGTGCACGTCACTGATCGGAAGGAGGTCGAGCCGAGCAGCACGCAGGAGATCCTTAGCCTGATGCGTGGTGATGGGCGCCTTCTTGAGGCGCGCCACGATGTCGGCGACGACAGTCGCATCTGCGATCAGGCTCAGGTAGTTGGCCGCGGCGGGATAGTCGTGCTTGTCGGGCTCCTTCTTCCACGCCGGGCTCAATGCGGCCTTGGCCATAGGACTCCTTCGTCGTCGGAGAACTCAGGGTACGTCGTGGGCCTACTGCGGGTCACCGGTGATCGTCGGCTCCGGCGTGGGCGAGACAGTCGGCTCGGGAGTCGGCGTAGGAGTCGGCTCGGGTGTCGGTGTCGGCTCAGGCGTCGGGGAGATCGTCGGAGTCGGCTCCGGCGTGGGCGATTCAGTCGGGCTCTGCGTCGGCGACGGCGACTCGCTCGAAGGCGACGGGCTCGGCGTGACGATCGGCGTCACGAAGTCGGCGACGGGCAGTTCGGCAAGCGCCGCCTGCATGAAGGCGGTCCAGATCGCGACGGTGTAGCCGCCACCGCCGTATGCCGGGGCACCACCACCGATGCCGTCGAGCGGGACCGGGATGCCCTGCGCATCCTCCTTGGCCATGAGCACCGCCGTTGACAACTGCGGCGTATAGCCGACAAACCACATCGACTTGTTCTCGTTGCTCGTGCCCGTCTTGCCGGCCGCGGGGCGGCCCAGGGCTTGCGCTCCCGTCGCGGTGCCGCCGGCGATCACCGACTGCAGCGCCGACGTGACGGTGTCGGTCGCCTCACTTGACACAACCTGCTCGCGAGTGGGATCCCACGCGGATTGCAGCCCGCCGTTGGTGCCGTAGACCTCCTTGACCGTGGTGGTCGCGGCGCGCTGACCACGCGCGGCGAGCGTGGCGTAGGAGTTGGCCATGGCCAGACCCGAGGGAGACGCAGTGCCGAGCACGAAGGTGAGGTCCAACGAGTCCGGTGACTGACCCGGAGTGTCGACCGGGAGACCCAGGCGGTACGCCGCGTCCGCGACGTTGTCGACGCCGACCTGATCCTCCACCGCGACGTACACCGTGTTGATAGAGGCGGCTGTCGCCGTGCGCAGGTCGACCTCCCCGAAGGACTGATCGCCGTAGTTGCGTACGGAATAACCCTGGATCTCCGCGGGGGAGTTGCCATCCCACATGGAGTCGAGGCCGATGCCCTGCTCCACCGCAGCGGTGAGCGCGAAGGGCTTGAAGGTCGATCCCGCCTGTGCGAACGGCCGCGTGGCGTTGTTGATCGGATCCGTGACGTAGTCGGGACCGCCGTACATCGCGACCACCTCACCCGTGCCGGGTCGCACAGCGACGAGCCCGATGCGCAGGCCCTCTGTGCCCTCTGTCGGTCCGACGGCTTCGACAGCCGCGACCGCTGCAGCCTGGGCATCCGCGTCGAACGTCGTCACGATCTTCAGTCCGCCGGCCTCGATCTCCTGGTCGGTGTAGCCGAGGGCACGCAGGTCGGCCTTGACCGCCTCCAGGAGATAGCCGACCTGGCCGCCGAGACGGTTGGTGTTGGCCGGCTTGATGAGTTGCGGGAAGGCCGCCTTGGCCTGCTGCTGCGGCGTGATCCAGCCGACCTGCGCCATCGAGTCGATGACATAGCGCCAGCGGGCCTTCAACTCCTTGCGATTGTCGGCGTAGAAGCTCGGTGCCTTGATGAGCGATGCGAGGACGGCGCCCTGCTCGTAGTTGAGTTCCGACACCGGCACGCCGAAGTACGCGCGCGACGCCGCCTCGACGCCGTACGCGCCGCGACCGAAGTAGATCGTGTTGAGATAGTCCTCGAGGATGTCGTCCTTGCTCACGGTGGCCTCGAGCTTGACGCTGAGGATGAGTTCGCGCGCCTTGCGCGTGAAGGACCGCTCCGACGATAGGTAGGCGTTCTTGGCGTACTGCTGGGTGATGGTCGAGCCACCCTGCAGTGATCCGCCGGTGACGTTGTTGTAGACCGCGCGACCGATGCCTACCGGTGAGAAGCCGCCGTGGTTGTAGAACTCGCGGTCCTCGGCGGCGAGAACCGCCCGCTGCACATCGAGGGGCACATCAGCGAGTGCCACGCTGCGACGGGTGGAGTCGCCCAGACGCCCGATCTCGGTGGTGCCGTCGGAGTAGTAGACGACCGTCGCCTCGGTGCGCGCAACCTCATTGGGGTCCGGGACGGGAGTCAGGTAGACCGCTGCGGCAAAGGCGCCTGCTCCGAGGAGACCCAGGAAGAAGAGCGTGAGGAGGGTGCCTCGGACCCATCGCCGCTTGCGGCGAGGTTCTTCCGGCTGCGCCTTGGCGTGCCGGCTGCCCTTGGCTGCCACGGTGCTCCTCCTGCGAACGACGGCCTTCCATCATGCGGCCGCGCACGGCATGAAGGGCGTTACGGCGCGCCGCTCAAGGGACGCGGCCCACACCCATGGGGTTCCGGCGATAACGTCAGGCGGTCACCCCTGGGGAGGTATCCGTGAGCAAGCACCCGGTGGAGCCGGGCACTCAGGCACGGCCGTGGTTGGCGCTCGTCGCGCTTCTGCTCGGCGTCTCGTTGATCGTGCTCGAGGGCAGCATTGTCAACGTCCTCATCCCGACGATCGTGCAAGACCTGGGCATCGACCGCACCTCAGTGCTCTGGGTCACCTCGATCTACTCGCTGGTCTTCGCGGCACTGCTCATCACCTTCGGTGTGCTCTCGGATCGCATCGGCCGCAAGCGGATGTTCATGATCGGCACGGCGATCTTCATTGCGTTCAACGTGCTCGCGGGGATGGCCCAGAGCGGCGACATGCTTATCCTCGCCCGAGCGGGCGAAGCTGTAGGCGGAGCGATGATGCTGCCCACCTCGATGGCCATCATCAACGTCAACTTCCGCGGACCCATGCGTGCAGCTGCCTTCGGCCTGTGGGGTGCGGTCTTCGGCGGCATGGCGGCGTTCGGTCCGCTGCTCGGTGGCTGGCTTGCCGACGTTGCGTCGTGGCGCTGGGCGTTCTTCATCAACGTGCCGCTCGGTCTCATCAGCCTCGTCATGGTGTGGTTCGTCATCGTCGAGTCCAAGGGCGAGGATCGCCGCAGGCTCGATATCGGCGGCGTCATCATGTCGTCGCTGGGTCTCGGCCTGGTCGTCTTCGCACTCATCGAAGGCCAGGCCCTCGGCTGGTGGACCCTCATCACGGCATGGGATCTCGGACCGGTCTCGCTGCAGCCGGGGGCGCTCTCTCCCGTCCCGATCGCACTGGGCATCGGTGTCTTGCTCCTCGCGCTCTTCGTGCTCTCGCAGTCGCGCCGGGCCAAGGCGGGCAAGAGCGTGCTCATGGACCTCTCGCTCTTCCGCATCCGTCGCTACGGCTATGGCAACGTCGTCGCGACGCTCGTCTCACTCGGCGAATTCGGCGTGCTCTTCGCACTCCCCCTGTGGCTGCAGTCCGTGCAAGGCTTCAGCGCGCTCCAGACCGGAGCCCTCCTCGCGATCCTCGGCGTCGGCGCCGTCCTCGCCGGCGGCGCAGCCCGTCACGCCTCCGCAGCGCTGGGCTCGACGCGCGTCGTCAGACTCGGCATGGTGCTGGAGATCACCGGCATCGTCGGCGTCATGCTCACGATCAGCGTCGACCGATCGGCATGGTGGCTCGCCATCCCGCTCTTCATCTACGGCATCGGCGTTGGCTTCGACAGCGCCCAGCTCACCAACGTGATCCTCACCGACGTGCCCCCGCAGCGTTCCGGCGGAGCGTCATCCGTCACCTCCACGCTGCGTCAGGTCGGCTCGACCCTGGGGTCCGCCATGCTCGGCACGGTGCTCTTCGTGTCGCTCGGACTCGCGCTCACCAATGATCTCGCCGTGAATCAGCCGCAGCTCTCGGAGGATCAGCGCACGCAGATCGTCGACGAAGTCGTGGACAGTTCCGGTGAGGCGATCATCCCGCTCGAGCAGCAACCCGGCATGGCCGATGTGGCCGCCGAGGCGAAGCAGTCCTACACGCGCGCGGTGCAGATCATGGCCGCCTTCGCCGGAGGGGCGATGGTCATCGGCCTCATCGCGTCCTTCGGCCTGCCGGCCGACCGACGGCGCGAGGAGGACGATGAGGAGGAGAGGCTGACCGCCTCGGCCTAGATGCCGTTCTGCGGTCGAAAGATGTCACCCGGTGGCGCATTTTGACCGGAGAACGTCGAGTAGGTCCTAGTCCAGGAGGTCGCGGGGCTTGGCCGGGGCCTTGCGTGGTTTGCCATCGCCGAGCACGCAGCTGGTCACCAGATGATTCCAGTGGCACGTCGTGCACACCTCGACGACGTAGACCCGGAACTCGCCGTACTCACGGGCCATCCCGGGTAGGCGTGCGGGGTCGATCGCGGACCCGGCGATGTGGCCCAGCTGCTCGCCGTAGACGTAGGTGACGTGCGTGAGCTTCTCGCGGCCGTCGGTCACGCGGCAGACAGGACAGGGGACATCGGTCGGCGTGCCGTGGAAACGCGCCGCACGCAGGAGATAGGGGTCGGCGTCGCAGATGTCGAAGCCATTGAAGGCCTGTCCCCCATAGAGGCCGCGCAGCACCGACCGCCGCTGGAGGGCGTAGTTGACGACGCGTCGCGGAGCGGTGGGATCCGCGACATCCTCGGGCTCGGCCCGCTCGGGCTTGGGCTTGCCGCGCTCGCCGAGCACGCGCGCTCCACGCGCCTGCGTCGAACGGGGCTCGGCCATGCCAGCACCCTAGGTGAGAGTGGCCGGTGATGCTCGGGATGCCTGTGGGCCCACGCGAGAGTCACGCCAGGTAGGGGCAGTGCCGGCAGCCGTTCTCGCAGCAGAAGCCTCGCCGCGCGTGGGTTTCGGCCGTCATGACGTAGTAGCCGCTCACGGGATCGAGATAGCCGGCCTCGCCCGCTGTCATCGCCGCCTCGTGCGCAGCGAGGATCTCGGCGTAGGCCGGGTGCGACTCGGGCAGCCGCGTGGGGTGCGGCTGGGTGAGCGGGCGATCGGCCATGGACACCCGATGACTGTAGGTCGGGTCGTCGTCCCGAGCGACTCCTGGGAGACTGAGCACCACCTCACCCCAGGGAGTCACCATGGTCTTCGCCCCGCTCGTCGAGATGAACGACGGCCGATCCATCCCCGTCATCGGCTTCGGTGTCTGGCAGGTGCCGGACGATGTCGTCGTTGACGCGACCGTGAAGGCACTTGAGGTGGGTTACCGGCACATCGACACGGCGTACCTCTACCACAATGAGCGCGGCGTCGGTGAAGCGCTGCGACGCAGCGGCCTCGACCGCGACGATGTCTTCGTCACCACGAAGGTGTGGAACACCGACCACGGCTATGACCAGACCCTGCGTGCCTTCGACAAGAGCACGGGCCTGCTCGGCATCGACGAGGTTGACCTCTATCTCATCC
>JBEGMG010000325.1:0-3174 GCA_041183165.1 Actinomycetota bacterium
CGATTTCGCTGATCTCCTGGGTGATCTCGGCCTGGCGTGCCGCGTTGGCCTGCCGGGTGAGGGAGCGAATGAGGTCCTCGGCGTTGTCGGTCGCGGACTTCATGGCGCGCCGACGAGCGGCATGCTCTGAGGCGGCCGACATGAGCAGTGCGGTGTAGACCGCGTGATCGATGTAACGAGGGAGAAGTGCGTCGAGGACGGTGTCGGCACCGGGCTCGAACTCGTAGAGCGGGAAGGGCAGGGACTCCCCCGACTTCGTCTCCACTACCTCATCGACGATCTCCAGCGGCAGGATGCGCCGGACCCGCACCTGCTGCACCGCCATGTTGACGAAGTGGGTGTAGACGACGTGGATCTCGTCGATTCCCCCCTCCGACTCCGGCGTGAGGAAGGCCTGCAGAAGGTCGTCGCCGATCTTGCGCGCGTCGGCGTAGGTCGGCTGGTCCGTGAAACCGGTGTACTGGCCGCCCATCGCGATCCCGCGGAAGCGGTACCACGCCACGCCCTTGCGTCCAACGACAAAGGGGGTGACATCGAGGCCCTGCTCATTGAGCAGGCGCGTGAGCCCAGCCGCCTCGCGGATCGCATTGGCGGAGTAGGCCCCTGCAAGACCGCGATCGGCGGTGACGACGAGGACGGCAGCGCGGTCGCGCACCTCGGGGGCGCGCACCAGCGGGTGGTTGCCGATGTCGCTCGCATGACTCGCTGCAGCGGAGACAGCCTGGGTGAGCTGGATGAGGTACGGCGTCGACGCGTCGAGGCGCTGCTGCGCCTTGACGATGCGCGACGACGCGATCAGCTCCATGGCCTTGGTGATCTTCTTCGTCGCCTGGACGGAGCGAATCCGTCGGCGGAAGACCCTCAGCTGCGCACCCATGACGTATCTCCTCGACCTGCGCCTATGCCCGCCGCGTCCGCGTGATCTGCGTCGGGTCGATGTCATCCTCGGACAGAGCCGGCACGGGCTCGTCTTTGATGAGCATCTCGCCCGTGTGCGTCGTGAACTGGCGCTTGAAGGTGTTGATCGCTGACGTGAGCGTCGTGATCGTGTCGTCGGACAGATCGGATGTCTGCCGGATCGTCTCGAGGATGCCCGGCTGCTCGCGCTGGATGTAGTCGAGGAACTCGGCGTCGAAACGGCGGATGTCCTCGACCGGGACGTCATCGAGCTGCCCGGAGGTGCCCGACCACACCGAGACGACCTCGCGCTCCATGGCCTGCGGCTGGTACTGCGGCTGCTTGAGCAGCTCCACCAGGCGCGTGCCACGGGCCAGCTGGGCCTTGGAGGCGGAGTCGAGATCCGAACCGAAGGCCGCGAAGGCCTCGAGCTCGCGGAACTGCGCGAGGTTGAGGCGCAGGCTGCCCGCAACCTTCTTCATGGCCTTGGGCTGGGCCGAGCCACCCACGCGCGACACCGAGATGCCGACGTTGATGGCGGGACGCACACCCGAGTTGAAGAGGTCGGACTCGAGGAAGCACTGACCGTCGGTGATCGAGATGACGTTGGTCGGGATGTACGCCGACACGTCATTGGCCTTGGTCTCGATGATGGGCAGGCCCGTCATCGAGCCGCCACCCATCTCGTCGCTGAGCTTGGCGCAGCGCTCGAGCAGGCGGGAGTGCAGGTAGAACACGTCACCGGGGTACGCCTCGCGGCCCGGCGGGCGGCGCAGCAGGAGAGATACGGCGCGGTAGGCCTCGGCCTGCTTCGACAGGTCGTCGAAGACGATGAGGACGTGCTTGCCCTGGTACATCCAGTGCTGGCCGATGGCCGAGCCGGTGTAGGGGGCGAGGTACTTGAAGCCCGCGGGATCGGATGCCGGAGCAGCGACGATGGTGGTGTACTCCATCGCGCCGTACTCCTCGAGCGCACCCCGGACGGACGCGATGGTCGAGCCCTTCTGGCCAATGGCGACGTAGATGCAGCGCACCTGCTTCTTCGGATCTCCCGACTCCCAGTTGGCGCGCTGGTTGATGATCGTGTCGAGGCACACGGCCGTCTTGCCGGTCTGGCGGTCGCCGATGATGAGCTGGCGCTGACCGCGACCGATGGCCGTCATGGCGTCGATCGCCTTGATGCCGGTCTGCATCGGCTCCTTGACGGGCTGGCGCTGGACGACGGTGGGTGCCTGGACCTCGAGTGCGCGGCGGGTCTCCGCAGCGATCGGGCCCTTGCCGTCGATCGGATCGCCCAGGGGATCGACGACACGGCCGAGGTAGGCGTCGCCGACCGGCACGGAGAGGACCTCGCCCGTGCGGCGTACCGGCTGGCCCTCCTCGATCCGCGAGCCGTCGCCGAGGAGAACGACGCCGATCTCCCGCACATCGAGGTTGAGGGCTACGCCGAGCAGTCCGCCCTCGAACTCGAGGAGCTCATTGGTCATCGCCGAATGCAAACCCTCGACGCGAGCGATGCCGTCACCCGTCTCGATCACTCGGCCGACTTCCTCACGGGCCGTGGTGGGCGAGTACGACTGGACGTTCCGCTCGATCGCGCTCCGGATCTCATCCGGCCGGATCGTCAGCTCCGTCATGGTGCCTGCTCTCCTTCTTCGGTCGCCCTCGGCGACGTGGTTCGTGCTGTCTTGTGCTGTCTGGAGTTGTCTGGTGTTGCCTTGCGGATCAGCCCAGCATCGAGCGTCGGGCTTGTTCGAGGCGTGCCGCCACCGTGCCGTCGATGACCTCATCACCCACGGTCACGTGCACGCCCCCGAGTACCGTCGGATCGACGGCAACGTTGAGACGGACCTGGCGCCCCTTGAGCGCACTGAGCGCTGCCGCGAGGCGGCGCTCCTGATCTGCGTCGAGCGGCTGGGCCACCCGGACCTCGGCGACGATGCGCTGCCGCTGCCGAGCGGCTGCGCCAGCCAGGTCATCGACCACGGCATCGATCCGGCGGCCGTGCAGATGCCCCACGGCGTAGCCGAGCACCAGGCGCGTCGTCGCCGTCGAACGATCCTTGAGGAGGTCCTCGACGATTCCGGACTTGGCCGCGGCCGAGAGAGCCGGCGCGGTCAGAGCCATCTGGAGCTCGGGCGAGGAGTCGACCGCTCGACCGAAGCGGAAGATCTCATCCTCCGTCGCGTCGAGGTCGCCCGCGGCGTCGGCCACCATGAAGGCGGCCTGGTCAGCGAGGGCCTCGATGCCGAGCAGCAGGTCGGAGTCGGACGACCA
>JBEGMG010000326.1:0-3515 GCA_041183165.1 Actinomycetota bacterium
ACGCGCACGGTGAAGGACCCGTGGGCGACGCGGGCGTCCAGTGACTCGCCCGAGGTGAGGGTGGCGGGATCCCTGACGACCGCACCCGCGTGCGTCTGCAGGACGGCGTAACCGCGCTCGAGCGTGGAAGCGGGGGAGAGTGAGGCAAGGCGCGCGTGCAGGTGCTCGAGGTCGACACCACCATGGTCGATGCGGCGCTGGACGCTGCGCCACGCCGTCGCGACAGCCCGTGTCACTTCATTTGCATCCGCGGTGATCCGCCGCTCGACGACGCGACGCGCGCGTTGCCGCTGCTGGGTGATGCGCTCCCACTCCTCCGTGACGTCGGGGACGATCCTCTTGGCGGCATCGGTGGGTGTCGACGCACGAAGATCGGCGACCAGGTCCACGAGGGGCACGTCCTGCTCGTGCCCGATAGCCGTCACGACGGGGACACGCGAGGCGACCACGGCGCGGATGAGCCGCTCATTGCTAAAGGGGAGGAGATCCTCGACGCTGCCACCCCCGCGGGCGATGACGATGACTTCTACGTCGGGGTGACCGTTGAGGTCATCGAGCGCCTCGACGATGGCCGGCACGGCGGTGGCTCCCTGGACCGCCACCTCGCGGATGACGAAGTCGACACCGGGCCAGCGCAGCCGCGCGTTGACGGTGACGTCGCGCAGTGCGGCGCTCGCGCGGCCCGAGATGAGACCGACGCGGCGCGGAAGGAAGGGCAGGGGGCGCTTGCGTTCGGGTGCGAAGAGTCCCTCCGCTTGGAAGAGCGCGCGCAAGCGCTCGAGCTCCTCCAGCAGCGCACCCCGGCCGACGGGCCGGATCTCGCGCGCGCGGATCTGGAGCGAGCCGCGCCCGGCGTAGAACTCCGGACGGCCGTAGACGATGACGCGCTGGCCTTCGGCGAGGGGCGGTGACACAACGTCGACGACACTCGTCTCCGCGACGACGCTGAGCGAGAGGTCGGCTTCGGTGTCGCGCAGGGTGATCCACAGCGTGCGCATGCCGGGTCGTCGGGAGATCTGGGCTATCTGGCCCTCGATCCAAATCGCGCCGAGGCGCCCGATCCAGTCGGCGAGCAGGCCCGAGACGGTGCGCACGGGAGCGGGGGCCTCCGGCGAGGTCTCTAGGGCCATGGGGGCAGGCTACGGCCACGGATGCCGGGCCGACCCGCGCACCATACGATGGAGACGTGCCCGGCAAAGTCCTCCTCGCAGCTCCGCGCGGCTACTGCGCGGGTGTCGACCGCGCCGTGGTGACGGTGGAGAAGGCTCTGGACCTCTACGGTCCCCCCGTCTATGTGCGCAAGCAGATCGTCCACAACAAGTACGTCGTCCACCGGCTCGAGGAGCGCGGTGCGATCTTCGTGGAGGAGCTCGATGAGGTCCCCGAGGGCTCGACGGTCGTCTTCTCGGCTCACGGCGTAGCCCCGTCGGTGCACTCCGAGGCGGATGAGCGGGGCCTGAAGACGATCGACGCGACCTGCCCGCTCGTCACCAAGGTGCACCTGGAGGCCAAGCGCTTCGCCGCTGAGGGCATGCAGATCCTGCTCATCGGCCACGAGGGCCATGAGGAGGTCGTCGGCACCATGGGTGAGGCGCCCGACGCCATGACCCTGGTGGAGTCGCCCGCGGACGCCGACATGGTGAGTGTGGATCCCGAGCGCCCGCTCGTGTGGCTGTCGCAGACGACGCTGTCGGTCGATGAGACGCTCGAGACGGTCGACCGACTGCAGGAGCGCTTCCCTCATCTGCAGAGCCCGCCGAGCGACGACATCTGCTACGCCACCCAGAACCGCCAGGCCGCGGTGAAGCAGATCGCGGAGCAGTGCGACCTCCTGATCGTCGTGGGATCCGGCAACTCTTCCAACAGCGTGCGCCTTGTCGAGGTCGGACTTGAGTCGGGGGCGTCGAGTTCCTACCGCGTCGATGGTGTGGACGAACTCGATGAGGCCTGGCTCGATGGAGTGGCGACCGTGGGGCTCACGTCGGGAGCGTCCGTGCCCGAAGTGCTTGTCGATGGCGTGCTCGCATGGCTTGCCGAGCGGGGATTCGGTGACGTGGAGGAAGTGACGGCCGCCGAGGAGACCCTGGTGTTCGCGCTTCCGCCGGAGCTGCGGCGCGATCTCAAGGCTGCGGGCTCGGCGTAGCCGGCGCCGAGCGCCTGCGTCGCACGAGCACGATGACCAGCGCGACAATCGTCGATCCGAAGATCCAGACCGCGTTGGCGCCTAGCGTCGTGATGATCATGAAGGCCTCGCGCACGAGCAGGTCGCCCGTCGGCGGCAGTGTCAACTGCCCGGCGGTGATCGTCGCGAGGAAGAACGCCAGGGGTGGCGCGATGACGGCGATGATGGCGTCTTCGCGTCGGACAACCAGCGCGCCGTAGACGCTCGCGGCCAGCAGGGCGATGCCGGTGAGCCAACCCAACTGCGTGCGACCCACGACCAGTGCGTCGGCGAAGGCCATGACGACGGTGACGCCGATGACGACGAGCCATACGCCGGTGGCACGCACGCCGGGTGCAGCATGTGCGCCGCGGCCTGACGAGCCCGTGGTCGAAGCCGCGACGACAGGCTGTGCGCCACCAGCGATGTCGTCAGAGCCTCCGCTGTCGTCGGCATCGGGGCGAGGCGCGACCTCGGCGTACTCGAGGTGCGGATCCTCGGCCAGCGATGGCGCGGCCGTCGCGAGGGCTCCAGCGGGCACGGATGCGACCGCAGGCGCGGGGATGGGCGTAGGGGACGGAGGCGGAGCCTGAGCCGGAGGTTGAGCTGCCGGGGCGTCGCTCCCGCTGCCGAGCGTCACGGTGCGCAGGCCTACCGCCTGATCGAGCGAAAGTGCGGGCACTGCCGCATCCGCGGCGGAACCCTCGGCGCGCAGGGAACGGAATAGCCGTCCCGTGCCCGTCGAGGTCTCGCTCACAGTGGCTAAGGCTACGGGACCGCTACCGGGTCACCTGCCGCCGCCGGCTCGCGCGTCCGCTGGGTGATGGGCGGCGCCTCCGGAAGGTCTGCATCGCTGATGCCGTGCTCGGCCAGGCGGCGCGCAGACACGAGCACTCGGCCCTCGAGGGAACCCACCAGTTTGTTGTAGTGGCTCACGGCGTTGTCGAGGGATGAGCCCATACGCCTGACGTGGTCGAGCGCGATGCCGAGGCGCTCATGCAATTCGCGGCCGAGGGCGTGGATCTCGCGGGCGTTGTCGGCGATGGCCTCACGGCGCCAGACGTGCGAGATGGTGCGAAGGAGTGCGAGGAGTGTCGTGGGGGTGGCGAGGATGACGCCGCGCGAGAACGACCTCTCCAGCAGCGCCGGATCTTCGCGCAGGGCGATGCCGAGTATCGACTCCGCGGGGAGGAAGAGCACGACGGCTTCGAGTGTGTCGTCGTAGCGACGCCAGTAGTCCTTGCTGCCGAGTCGCTCGGCATGCTGCGCGACGTCGCGCGCGTGTCGGGCGAACAGGATCGAGCGCTGCGCATCATCCGTGGCTGCTTCGGCCTCGAGGAGTGCGCCGAGCGGG
>JBEGMG010000327.1:0-4899 GCA_041183165.1 Actinomycetota bacterium
CGGCGCGACAACCCGCAGTGCGAGGCCAACATCGCGAGCCTTATCGCTGCGTGGCGCTCTGCTGAGCGACCCATCGTCATCGTCCGCCACGACTCGATCTCCCCCGGATCACCGCTCAGACCCGGCCAGCCCGGCAACGACCTGCGCTCAGGCATCGAGGGCGACGTACTCATCACGAAGAACGTGAACTCAGCCTTCTACGGCGAGCCCGACCTGCACGCGTGGCTGACGGAGCGCGGCATCGAGCGACTGACCATCTGCGGCGTGACCACCAACCATTGCTGCGAGACCACGGCGCGCATGGCGGGCAACCTCGGCTACGACGTCACCTTCGTCATCGATGCGACGCACACCTTCGACCGCACCGGGCCTGACGGGCTCGTGATCCCTGCGGAGGAGATCGCCCGGGTGACGGCTGCCAACCTCCACGGCGAGTTCGCGACCGTGCGCACCGCAGCCGACGTACTCGACTCGCCTATCTGACACGATCCGCGCGTGGACATCAGCGCGCTTCCCGCCTTCCTGCTGGCGGTGGTTGTCATCGCGGCCAGCCCTGGGCCCGCCGTCGTCCTCATCCTCCAGCGCGCAGGAGCCCACGGCTTCCGTGCGGCGATCCCCACCGTCCTGGGCATCGAAGCGGGCCTCTTCCTGTGGGCCCTCGCCGCGGGCACGGGCATGGCTGCGCTCGTCGCCGCATCGGAAACGGCGTTCCTCATCCTGCGAGTGGCGGGCGCGATCTTCCTCGTCTACCTCGGAGTGAAGGCGATCCGCTCGGGCTGGCGCCTGCGAGGCCGCGACGACGCCGAGCCGCTGCCGAAGGTCGATGCGCCCAAGGGCCACCGTGCTTTTGCCGAGGGTCTGATCGTGCAGCTCGCCAATCCCAAGGCCGCCGTCTTCCTCTTCGCCTTCTATCCGCAGTTTGTCCCCGCAGAGGGCCCGGTCCTCCTCACCACGGTCACCCTGGGTGCCATCCAGGTGTCGCTGGAGACGATCCTCTACCTCGGCCTCGCCTTCGCTGTGGGCAGCGCATCGGCATTGTTCTCGCGCACCTCTGTACGCCGACGTCTCGACTATGTCAGCGGGGCAGTCCTGATTGCCCTCGGTGCCCGCGTCGCCCTGACCTCGCGCTGAGGTCGGGCCGTCCAGATAGGCGGGGGCTAGTCCGTCAGACCGAGGCGAGCGGCGCCGGCGTAGACATTGAGCGATCCGTCGCGCACGAATCCCACCAGGGTGAGCCCGCTCTCGCGCGCGAGATCGACCGCGAGGGTGCTCGGAGCAGACACCGCGGCGAGCAGGGGTACGCCGGCCATCACGGCCTTGTGCACCAACTCGGCCGACGCACGCCCGCTCACCTGCAGGGCATGACCGCGGAGGGGCAGCCGCCCCTCCTGCAGTGCCCAGCCGATCACCTTGTCGACGGCGTTGTGGCGGCCGACGTCCTCGCGCAAGCAGATGAGGTTGCCCTCGGGGGTGAAGAGCCCGGCGGCGTGGAGACCGCCGCTCGCGGCGAAGCCGCGCTGTGCGGCGAGCAGTACCTCGGGCTGGCCCAGCACCGCCTCCACGCTGAACGAAGTCGCGTCGTCACCGAGCGGCCAGTGCCGGGTGCGCTGCGTCATCGCGATGAGATCGGCACCGCAGACCCCGCAGGCGCTCGACGTCGCATGCAGGCGGGGCTCGACTGGGACTCTGCCGCGGGTGGTCACCTGCACGATGCGGCGTACCTGCTCGGGATCGTCCTCGTCGTGCTCGAAGCACTCCTTCGCCTCGGACACTTCGTCGATCGATGTCAGGGCACCCTCGGCGACGAGCCAGCCCAGCGCCAGCTCGATGTCGTGACCGGGCGTGCGCATCGTGGTCGATACCGAGACGCCATCGACCTCGATCTCGAGAGGCTCCTCGATCGCGAGCGAGTCGGGCCCGGCGTCGACAATCCCGTCGCGCCAGCGCAGCACGCGGCGTCGATCGGTGGAAGCCATGGCAGCCCTTCGCAGGAGTTGGCTCAGCCTAGGCCTCGCGCCCGACGCGCCCGGCGCGACGAGCACGGGTTCCACACTGTGGAACTCCTGATCTGATGACCGTGAGGACGTCCCAGGCGCCCCCTGCGTGGCCTACCCTGGAGGGGCTCACGGGGCTGCAGGGATCCCCGGGACGGCGAGGCGGAAGGCGGTGCCGAGGTGCGTAGTCACCAGGCATGGTCGGTCCCGGCAGGGACCGCGGTCGTCGCGTCCCTTCCCCCCGCCGAGCGCCTCATCCTCCCCGCACTCCAGCGCGTCCAGCAGGTCTTCGGCTGGGTCCCCGACGAGGCCGTCGATGTCGTCGCTGCCGGGCTCAACGTCTCGCGCGCCGAGGTCGTCGGCGTCCTCACCTACTACCACGATCTGCGCCAGTCGCCGCCGCCCGACGTGCACGTGCAGGTGTGCGTGGCTGAGGCCTGCCAGTCGGTCGGCTCGCGTGAGTTCGTGAGTGACCTCGAGGCGGCGTACGGCGTCTCGCTCGGCGAGCGCATCGATGGCGTGGAGATCTCCGCGGTCTACTGCTTGGGCAACTGCGTTCTCGGTCCTGCCGCCATGGTCGACGGCCGGCTCATCGGCCGCTGCGATGTCGAGCGCATCCGCGACGCCGTTGCTCTCGCGCAGGAGGTGCGCACATGATGCGCATATTCGTGCCGCGTGACAGCGCCGCCCGGTCGGTCGGCGCTGACGAGGTGGCCGCCGCGATCGAGGCGGGCCTGCACGACCGCGGGATAAGCGCCGAGGTCGTGCGCAACGGCTCGCGCGGCATGCTCTGGCTCGAGCCGCTCGTGGAGGTGGAGACGCCTGCCGGCCGAGTGGGCTATGGCCCCGTGGGCCTGCGCGACGTCGCGGGCCTGCTCGATGCCGGGCTCGCCGAGGGTGCCGACCACGCCCTGTCCCTGGGCCCCGTCGACCAGATCGACTGGCTCGCCTCGCAGCAGCGCGTGACCTTCGCGCGCGTCGGCATCATCGATCCGCTCGACCTCGACGACTACCGCGCCCACGGCGGCCTGCGCGGCCTGGAGCGCGCCATCGCGATCCCGCAGCAGGAGGTCGTCGCCGACGTCCTCGCCTCGGGTCTGCGCGGCCGCGGGGGAGCCGGCTTCCCCGCCGGCATCAAGTGGCGCACCGTACTCGAAGCCGATGGTGCCGAGAAGTACATCTGCTGCAACGCCGACGAGGGCGACAGCGGCACCTTCGCCGACCGCATGCTCATGGAGGGCGACCCCTTCACGCTGCTCGAGGGCATGGCGATTGCCGGCATCGCCACCGGTGCGACGCAAGGTCTCATCTACGTGCGCTCCGAATACCCCGATGCCATCGCCACCCTGCGCACCGCCATCGATATCGCTCGCGTCGACGGCTGGCTCGGCCCCGACGTCATGGGCTCCGGTCGCGCCTTCGACATCCGCGTCGTCGAGGGTGCGGGCTCCTACGTCTGCGGCGAGGAGACCGCGATGCTCGAGAGCCTCGAGGGCAAGCGCGGCATGGTCCGGCCGAAGCCCCCGATCCCGGCGCTGCAGGGTCTTTTCGGCAAGCCGACGCTGGTCAACAACGTCCTCACCCTCGCGGCGGTGCCCGGCATCATCGCCGACGGCGCCGCGGCGTACCAGGCCCTCGGCGTGGACCGCTCGCGCGGCACCCAGGTCTTCCAGCTCGCCGGCAATATCGCGCGCGGCGGCATCGTCGAAGTCGCCTTCGGCGTCACTCTCGGTGAACTCGTCGAGGGGTACGGCGGGGGCACGCGCTCGGGGCGCCCGCTGCGCGCCGTGCAGGTCGGCGGACCGCTCGGTGCCTACCTGCCCGCGGACACCCTGGACGTGCCCATGGACTACGAGGCCCTCGCCGCTGCGGGCGGCCTGCTCGGCCACGGTGGGATCGTGGTCTTCGACGACACCGTCGACATGGCTGCGCAGGCACGTTTCGCCATGGAGTTCTGCGCGGCCGAGTCCTGTGGCAAGTGCACGCCCTGCCGCGTGGGCTCCACCCGTGGTGTCGAGGTGATCGACAAGATCACGGCCGGCATCGACCGCGATCGCAATCTCGTCCTCCTCGAGGACCTCTGCACGACCATGACCGACGGATCCCTGTGCGCCATGGGTGGCCTCACGCCCCTGCCGGTGCGCAGTGCTCTGTCACACTTCCCTGAGGACTTCCACCGCGCGACCGAGGTGAGGCCATGACCCTGCTCCACGAGCCCGACTACGGCACCCCGGCGTCGACCTCGCCCGAAAGCATCGACGTCATCGTCGACGGCATCCCCGTGAGCGTGCCGGTCGGCACGTCGGTCATGCGCGCGGCGGCCGAGGCGGGGGTCGGCGTACCCAAGCTCTGCGCCACCGACTCCCTGCAGCCCTTCGGCTCCTGCCGCCTGTGCCTGGTCGAGATCGACGGCAAGAAGGGCACGCCCGCGTCCTGCACCACCCCGTGCGAGCCCGGCATGGTCGTGCGCACCCAGACCCCGCGGGTCGAGGAACTGCGCCGCAATGTCATGGAGCTCTACATCTCCGACCACCCGCTCGACTGCCTCACCTGCCCGGCCAACGGCGATTGCGAGCTGCAGGACATGGCGGGAGTCGTGGGCCTGCGCGAGGTGCGCTACGGATACGAGGGCGAGAACCACCTCGACGCGCCGAAGGACGAGACCAACCCCTACTTCACCTTCGACGAGTCCAAGTGCATTGTCTGCAGCCGCTGCGTGCGTGCGTGCGACGAGATCCAGGGCACCCTCGCACTCACCATCGTCGGTCGCGGCTTCGACTCCAAGGTGAGCCCCGGGGGGCGCAGCTTCTTCGACAGCGAGTGCGTCTCGTGCGGCGCGTGCGTGCAGGCCTGCCCGACGGCCACGCTCGAGGAGAAGTCGGTCATCGACCTCGGCATGCCCACC
>JBEGMG010000328.1:0-3383 GCA_041183165.1 Actinomycetota bacterium
TCAGCGCCGAGGACCTCACGAAACACGATCACGGCTCCACGCTACCCGCCCCGGCCGACGATCGCCTGTCATCACCGGTCTCCGCGAGGACACGGCCGAGCAGGGCCAGGGCCGCATCGACGGCATGACGGCGTACGCCGTCCCGGTCTTCACCCTCACAGGCGAAGCCCACCACGACCTCGCCGTCGGGTCCCGCGACGGCGACGAAGCCTCGGCCCGGGGCCACCGGCCCGGTCTGGGCACCCCCCGGATCAGGGTCCGGGCCGGCCGATCCGGTGGTCGCGACCGCGTAGTCACTGCCCAGGAGCTGTCGCGCGCCGATCGCCATCTGCACCGCCACGGCCGGATCCACCGCGCCCTGGCGCTCGAGCAGGCCTGGATCGACACCGAGTACGTCGGCCTTGACCGGCACGGCGTAGGAGACGATGCCGCCGCGCACCACGGCCGAGGCACCCGGGACCGACGTGAGTGCAGCGCAGACCAGCCCTCCGGTGAGGCTCTCCGCCGTGGCCACGGTGGCACCGCGTGCCACCAGCGCGGCGATGATGGCCGCGGAGCCCGGCGCCGTCACGCCGCGGCCCTCGAGAGCCGCCACGCGCGCCCGGCGTAGTCGACGCCCGTGACGACCGTGAGCACGAGGGCGATGCCCATGGCGATGACGCGGATGGGATCGGCCCAGGCGTCCAGCGGCGCGAGGTACAGCGAGATGGCGATCACCTGCGCGACGGTCTTGGCCTTGCCGCCGCGCGAGGCCGGGATGACGCCGTGGCGGATGACGACGAACCGCAGCGCCGTGACGGCAATCTCGCGCCCGAGGATGACGATGGTGACCCACCAGGGCAGGTCCGCCAGCAGCGACAGTCCGATGAGCGCCACGCCCGTGAGTGCCTTGTCGGCCACGGGGTCGGCGATCTTGCCGAGGGTCGTCACCGTGCCACTGCGGCGCGCGATCTCACCATCGGCCAGGTCGGTCAGCGCCGCAATGACGAAGACCGCGGTGGCGGCCCACCGCAGCGCCGGGTCCGCGCCGTCGTCGGCGAGCAGCAATACGGCGAGGACCGGCACGAGGAGCAGGCGGATGAGGGTGAGGAGATTGGGCAGCGTCGCCCACCGCGAGGTGCCGACGGGATCCCCTGCGTGGTCGGGGATGCCGGCCAGACCGTGGGGCTCGCCCGCCCCCTCGGGTCTCATCGGGGGCCCGCCACGAGGTCGAACCCATCGACGTCGATCACGGTGGTGCGCACGACCTCGCCGACCGTGTACGACGCATCGATGATCGTCGCGGCGTCATCGGGGCCCTGGTGCGCTGCGCGTGCGAGCCCGGGCTCCTCGACGAGGAGTTCGACTTCCTCACCGATGCGCTCCTGCGCGCGATCGAGCATGAGCTCGTCGACGAGTGCGGAGACCCGCGCCGCCCTGCGCTCGACCTCATCGTCCGGAAGGTGCCCGTCGAGGTCAGCCGCCTCCGTGCCCTCCTCATCGGAGTAGCCGAAGACACCGACGGCGTCGAGGCGCGCCGCCTCGAGGAATGCCGTGAGCTCGTCGAGGTCGTCTTCTGTCTCGCCGGGGAATCCGACGATGACGTTGGTCCGGATCCCGGCATGGGGGGCGCGCTCCCGGATCGACTCGATGAGCCCCAGGAAGTCCTCGGTACCTCCGAATCGACGCATACGGCGCAGCACACGGGGACTCGCATGCTGGAAGGACAGGTCGAAGTACGGCGCAACCCCGGGTGTGCCGGCGATGACATCGACAAGGCCCGGGCGCATCTCGGCGGGCTGGAGGTAGTTGACGCGCAGGCGCAGGATCCCGGGCACGCGAGCGAGCGCCGGGAGCAGACCTTCGAGCATGCGGATGTCACCGAGGTCCTTGCCGTAGGACGTGGAGTTCTCGCTGACGAGCACGACTTCGCGCACGCCTGCCTCGACGAGGTCGACGACCTCTCCCATCACCTGCTCCGGGCGACGACTCACGAAGGAGCCCCGGAAGGAGGGAATCGCGCAGAAGGTGCATCGACGATCGCAGCCGGAGGCGAGCTTGACCGACATCACCGGGCCGGTCACCGCGCGACGCAGCCCCGCGTGACCGGGTGCCGACTCCGAGCCGGCTCGCTCAACCGGCGCGAGCGGCAGCAGGAGTCGTCGGTCGGACGGCACATGCGCCTCGAGGCTTTCGCCCGCCGCCACACGACGCACGCGATCGGCGATGTCGGTGTAGTCGTCGAAGCTGAGCACGGCCGCGGCCTCGGGGAGCGACTCCGCGAGCTCCTGCCCGTACCTCTCGGCGAGGCAACCGGTGACCATGACGCGGGCACCGGTGTCAGCGGCCGCGAGGATCGCATCGATGGAGTCCTTCTTGGCGGAGGCTACGAAGCCGCATGTGTTGACGAGGAGCACGTCGACGTCGTCAGCATCGTCGAGGACGGGGATCCCGTCGGCGACCAGGCGCGCCTCGAGCTCGTCAGCATCTACGTCGTTGCGTGCACAGCCCAGGCGCAGGACACCGACGCGGGGACTCATCCCCTCAGAGTAGAGACTCTCCGGGGCGTGTCAGGGTGCGGGCGGCCGTAGGACCGTGGGCGCCGTGTCGTATGCGGCAAGCAGCACATCGGCATCAATATCCAGCACCCCCGCGATAACCCGCAGGTGACCTCGGGCGTAGACGTCGCCCCCCGTGTCGACGAAATCATCCGCCTCCATCTGCTCGAGCAGTCCGCGGCGCAGACGAGTCGACTGAGCGAGGTCATCGAGGGTGATGCCTCGCTCGGACAGGGCGGCACTGATGAGGGCCCCGGGTGTGGCGAGCGCCGCATCAGACACATAGCCAGGGTAGGAGCACATGGCCTCAAGGGCCCTGAGCGCGGCCCGCCATCCGTGTCCCCACTATGCGGGACCTGGCGCGGCGAAGGAGGCGCTGAGGGCTACGCCCCGCCGCGGACGTCCATGAGGAAGCCCGGCAGGTCGTCAGCCTTGAGGAGCACCTCGCGCGCCTTGGAGCCTTCGCTCGGACCGACGACGCCGCGGGATTCCAGCAGGTCCATCAAGCGGCCCGCCTTGGCGAAGCCGACGCGCAACTTGCGCTGGAGCATCGAGGTGGAGCCGAACTGAGTCGTGACCACGAGCTCGGCGGCCTGGCACAGCAGGTCGAGGTCATCACCGATCTCCTCATCGATCTGCCTGCTGGCAGCCACCGGGCTCGTCACGTCATCGCGATAGTCGGGGTCCATCTGCTCGCGGACGAAACGCACCAGCGATCGGATCTCGGTCTCGGAGACGAAGGCACCCTGGATGCGCTGCGCCTTGCTGGCACCCATGGGCAGGAAGAGGCCGTCACCCTGGCCTACGAGCTTCTCCGCGCCCGGCTGATCGAGGATGACACGACTG
>JBEGMG010000329.1:0-3053 GCA_041183165.1 Actinomycetota bacterium
GCTCTGGGGAGCGGGACGCGTCATTGCGGTGGCCTCGAGCGAAGAGAAGCGCCAGCTCGCGCTGGACCTCGGTGCTGATGTCGCTATCGACGCCGATCCCGCGGGTCTCACCGCCGCTATCCGCGAGGCCAACGGCGGCAAGCGGGTCGACATCATCCTCGAGATGGTCGGCGGGGCGACCACCGATGCGTCGCTACGCGCGCTGGGACCCTTCGGCCGCCTCGTGGTCTACGGCATGGCCTCGCGCGAGGCGGCGACGCCCATCGCACCGACTTCGCTCATGACGGGATCACTCAGCGTCATTGGATTCTGGCTGGTCGACTGCATGAAGGTCGACCCCATCGGCATGGTCGCTCAGCCGCTCTCCGATCTCGTGCGCCTAGTGGCATCGGGCGAGCTGCGTCCGCTGCCCGGTACGGCGTACCCCATCGATGCTGCCCGGCAGGCTCACGAGGACATGCGCGCGCGCAAGACGACCGGCAAGGTGATCCTCACCGCACGCTGATCACGCGTCCTTGTTGCTGACCGTGATCTCGAGACGTGACGCCGACAGGTCGAGGTTGCGGCTCTGGGAGTAGAGCCCGACGCCACCGAGGATCCCGGCGACGCCGATCGCGAGGATGATCTCGAGGCTCTCGAGGATCGAGACGCCCCAGCCGAGCCACGCGATGAGGCACGCGGCGATGACGGCCCAGCCTGACCACCAGGAGACGGCCGCGCATATCCCGACGCGCTTCGCGGTGCGGCGAGCCCGAGCGATCTGCGCGAGGTACTCCTCTGCGGCCATCCCCATGCCGTGAGCATAGGACGGGAACGGCGCGGGATGGGCCCGGTAGCGTCGCCCCGGTACCGTCGCCCCTGTGACCTCACCCGAAGGACTCGACCTCGACGCCGTCGGCCCCTGGCTGGCCGCGCAGGGGCTGATCGACGTCGGCCCCCTGGAGGCCATACGACTCGCGGGCGGGCTGTCCAACGTCACCTATCTCGTCACGCAGGGCGACCGCTCACTCGTCATCCGCCGGCCCCCGCTCGGCCACGTCATGCCGACCGCCCACGACATGGGCCGGGAGTTCACGGTGCTCAGCGGCGTCACTCAGGGCGGATTCCCTGCACCGCAGCCTCTCGCCTACTGCGACGACGACAGTGTCATCGGTGCGCGCTTCCTCGTCATGGAGTACGTCGCCGGTCGGATCATCAGCAGCGACACAGCAGCGCAGGACCTCACCGCGACCGATGCCTCTGCACTGTCAGCAGAGCTCGTCGACGTGCTCGCCTCGCTCCATGCCATCGATGCGCGCGCGGTCGGGCTCGGCGACCTCGGTCGCCCCGAGGGCTTCCTCAACCGTCAGGTGTCGCGCTGGGCCCAGCAGTGGGAGCTGAGCAAGACGCGCGAGCTGCCCGCGATCGACGAACTCCTGGTCTGGCTGCAGGAACGCGTCGCGGCCCTGCCCACCGATCTGCCCTGGTCGATCGTCCACGGCGACTACCGCCTCGACAACGCGATCGTCGACCCCGTCGCCCCGCGTATCCGCGCCGTCCTCGACTGGGAGATGGCCACCCTCGGCGATCCGCTCATGGATCTCGCGACGATGCTCGTCTACTGGTCGCGTCCCGGCGACGAATTGCGTCACCAGATCCGATTCGCGGCATTCGTCACCGACCGCGAGGGCTTCTGGGAGCGTTCGCAACTGGTCGAGAGGTACGCCGAGCGCAGTGGCATCGACGTCGGCCATCTCGACGTTTGCATCGTGCTATCGGGCCTCAAGCTTGCCGTGATCATGGAGTCGATCCGCAAGCGCACGCTCGCGGGTCAGCAGCTCGGCGCAGACACATCGCTCGCCGATGGCATGGCGATGGCGACCGATGCGCTCGCGGCGATGGGCCTCGCGGTGGCTTCCGGCGGTGGAGTCGACGCGCTCAGCCGATGATCAGGACATGCGTGAGGTGAAGTCGTACGACGTCACACGCAGATCGCTGATGCGTATGGCCACCTCGGAGTCGACGCGTGACAGTAGCCAGGTAGCGAGCGGACTGGGCTCATCACCCAGGTAGCGGGAGATGAGGCGGGGGAGGACCGTGGCCGCGCGCTCGGGCAGGAGCTCGGCCCGACCGCTGCCGCGCACACCGCGGTAGGGCGGGAGGTCGCCGGCGATCTCGAAGCCGCAGCGCGGCTCGACGCGCAGCCGGCGGGTGAGCACCGACTCCATCTGCGAGGCGCACCAGATCGCGTCCTCGTCGTAGAGGAACCACAGCGACTGCACCAGCGGCGACGTGCGCCCAGCACTGGCGATCCGGATCGGGATGACTGTCTGGCCCAGAAAGTCCTCGATCTGTGACCTATCCCACGGGCCGCTGGCGATCTCCACACGCCGATCGTAGGAGGCGCCTGGGAATGCGCGTGGCGAGTTGCCTGATCGACGGGGGCCTACGTACCGTCGAAGGCGATGCGCCGTCTCCTCATACTCCTCATCGCCGCCGGTGTCGCCGTCGTGGCGCTCTTCGGCTTCGACTCCGTGCGCAATGCGACCGAGACGGCCCTGGACGTCGGCCAGGGCGTCGTCGACGCCGGATCGGCGGCCATCGATGCGGGATCAGCCGTGATCGAGGCGGGCCAGGATGCCGTCGGCACGGCGTCGGACACGGCGGACGCCGCCCGCCAGTTGAACGGCGCCTGCGACCTTGTGCGCGAGGCAGTCCAACCGGGCACGCCCCCTGAGGAGTCCGCGTCCCTGCTCCAGCAGGCGGTCTCGATCGTGGGCGGCGTGGTCGTTGCCTACCCCGATGTGCCGGGCATGGCCGATCTCGAGGGTGCGCTGGGCGCGGCCAAGCAGGCGCTCGCCGCCGACCCCTCGGGTCAGTCACTCGGCCTGACAAGTGGGGCGGTCGAGTCGGCGTGCGCGCAGATCCCGTCGCTTCCGTAGTCCCCTAGTCGAGGACGATGACGTCGTCGCCGACGCGGATCTCACCGGGCACCACGCACCGCGCGTAGGTGCCGAAGTTGAAGCCGGGACCGAAGACCGAGTCCTGGCGGCCGCGGTACTCCCCGATGAGGC
>JBEGMG010000330.1:0-2516 GCA_041183165.1 Actinomycetota bacterium
ATGCCGATGAGGGCGAGGCTCGCGATCACTGCGAGCACCTTGCCGGTGTCGACAATGCCGGGTGACAGGTCACGTCCGAGCAGCGTGGTCCAGGCGCGTTGACGGATCGACGTGGCGAGGGTGAGAAGCCAGGTGGCGAAGACGCCCACGGCCAAGAGCGCGGCGACACCGATAGTGCGGCCCGAGAACATTGCGACCTGTGGTGCCCGGTCCCCCAGGAGCGCGCGCTGGCTGCCCTGGCGGATGGCGTGACCGGTGAGCAGCGCACTGGCGACGAGTGTGATGACGCCGATCACGCTGACGACCGAGGCGCTGGTGCGCGAGAAGGCGCCCTGTGCCAGGGCACCGAGGTCCACGTCCGAGGTGACGGTGATGGTGGGGATGAGCACCTCGTTGGTGCCTGCGAGGAGGTCCGTCACCCGTGTGAAGACATAGAGGAAGGCGACCATGAGCATCACGGCGAGGAAGAGGCCGCGACCGACGACGCGCAGGGCGGCGTACTCCAGGTCGAGCTCGCGGTAGCGGGCGAACGTCGTGCGGATGCCGCTCGTCCCTCGCATCCCCCGAGAGTAGGCGACGTCGCGGTGCGGCGAGCCTTGAGAGGGGTCGACGTCCGTGGCCCACGCGCCTACCATCGTGTGATGCGACGTGCAGGCCTCCTCCTCGCGCCCAGCCTCGTCGTGCTCGTCGCCTGCGGTGGCTCGGGCACTCCCGAGGATTCCGCGAGCCCCACTCCCTCGGCAGACGCGGCGGCCTCGTCCGCCGCCGCGCCATCGCCTACGCCGACTCCTGAGGAGACGTCGTCATCCGCACCCGCTCCCGGGGGTGTCTCCTTTGTCGATGTCGTCGACGACGCCCTCTCGGCGTATGCCGCTCTCATCGACTCACCCGCGCAGGGGTCTGACCTGTCGTCAGCACTGCCGCTCTTCGACGGTGACATCCCGCTCCCGGCAGGCAACATCACGGGCGCAGGACGCCTGGTCGAGCAGTGGGGTGACACGCTCGACGCCGTGCAGATGGTCGGTGTCGACATCGCCCCGGCCAAGGAAGGCCTTGAGCAGTACGGCGCGGCAGCGCCGTCGGGCTGGACTTACAACTCGATCTCCACGACGGACTCGAGTAGCACTCTCGTGATGACACGCGAAAGCGACGGCCTGCGCGTGGTCTACATGTCGTCCAAGGATCCCAAGCCCGGCGTGCCGCCGGCGGAGTTCAGCCTCGAGTCCGATGCCTCGGAGATCCCGCAGCCCACGTGGCTCGCCGCCTTGCCCGTGCCCTCGGGGGGAGAGCTCACGGCGGTGGGCGAGGGAATCGGCGAAGTGGAGATCAACTACTTCCCCGCAGTCGGCGGACTCGTCACGGCCACGTGGCGTTACCCCGCAGATCAACTCGAGGCACTGCAGGAGTTCTACGCCGGCGAGGCACTCCAGGCCGCAGGCTTCACGCTCGTCGATCCGGACTCCATCGTGGTGGGCGCGTCGTACTTCGATGTGACGGCGGGCGACTGGACCGGCCAGGTCATCGTGGGGGAACTCATGGAGGGTGACGATTCCTTCGCCACGGTGCAGTGGTTCCTCACCCGGACCTGATCGCGCGACTGGGATGATGTCGGGATGAAGGAACTCAGTCCGCTGCGACGCACCATCGGCCTCGTCCTCGTGATGATCGGGGGCTTCTGGGTGGCGATCTCCCTGGGCTTCCTCGAGGAGAGCTTCATGACGGGCCAGCCGATCTACACCGTCGTGGGTGCGATTGTGGCACTGGCCGGAGTGCTCGTCCTGGTGATCAAGCCTAAGAGCGGAGCGACGCCCCCCGTCGATGACGAGTAGTGTCGACAGGAATGTATCCAGCCATGGGGAGGACAGGTAGATGAAGAAGATCATCGGCATCGCGGCGAGCGTTGCCCTCGCCGGCGCACTGGTCGCGTCGGCGACCCCTGCGGTGGCCGCGCAGCGCGCGCTCACCGGTGTGACCGCCATGCAGGTCAATCTCAGCGTCACGGAAGCGCTGCTCAAGGCCAATATCTACGTCAACGGCGAGGATCCGGGCGGTAGCTCGATCATCACGCCCGGCAAGCTCGCGCTCGAGTTCCCGGTGTCGGGTGTCAACAAGGCCAAGATCTCGCATAAGGGATCGCTCTTCCTGTCCCACTACGGCTCCATGGGCTGGCGCACGGTCGTCATCGACAACCTTGTCGCCGATGTCGACAAGGGCACCCTGAAGGGTCGCGTGTACGCCACGGACACCGATCTGGGAACCACCACGATCTTCACGCTCACCAACATCAAGTCGGGGACGAGCCAGACGACGTACACGATCAAGCTCGCACCGGGTGTGGCCGGTGTCCTCAACTCCGCACTAGGCACTCACGTTTTCAGCGAGGGTATGCGCCTGGGGTCAGGCGCGACGACACTCGTTTCGTAATCGCTCCGCGAGGAAGGGGCCCGCTGAGAGATCTCTCAGCGGGCCCCTTCCTCGCGGAGCGATTACGAAACGAGTGTCGTCGCGCCTGACCC
>JBEGMG010000331.1:0-5247 GCA_041183165.1 Actinomycetota bacterium
TTCGGCAGCTCGTACGCCGCGCCCTGGATCGGCGCCGGCGTGAGCAGCGCGAGGCCTCGCGGCTGATAGCGATCCGCGACGAGCTGCGAGACAAGCGCGCCCATGGAGTGGCCAACGAGGATGGGCTTCTGGGGAAGCTCGGTGATCGTCTGCATGACGTCGTGCACGTAGTGGCGCAGGAGCGTGCGGCCGAGGCGCTTGCGGCCGCCGGAGTCGCCGTGCCCGCGCAGGGAGACGGCGTAGACGGGGAAGCCTCGCTCGGCGGCCGCGGGCATCCACTGCTCGCGCCAGCACCAGGCACCGTGCGCGAGGCCGTGGACGAAGAGGATCGGCGGCTTGCGGGTGGCACGCGGCTCGTCGATCCAGCCTTCGGGAACGATCGAGAGCACCTCGCGGTGCGCGCTGGTCGGAGGCACCGACCAGTCCCACATGCGCATGACCTTGGACGAACGGCGCAGCCTGCCCGTGGTGGCTGGGCTCATCGGGCGCCGACCGGCGTCAAGGACTCCAGGCGCTGCAGATCGCGCTCGATGGCGCGCAGGTACTCCTGATGGGCGATCTCGTAGTAGTGACGCGTGGAGTCCTTGTACTCCGCACCACCGGTGAAGCGCACGCCCGTCTCGCGCACCATCGCGTCGTAGAAGCGCTGCGCGGCAGCGGGATCCTGCGCACGCAGGGCGGCGTAGGTGGCGATGAGCATGCCCTGCCAGTGCGCGATCGTCCACTGGCCACTGTCGGGCTGGATGAGCCCCGACACCGCGAGGGTCGGTGTCGCCGGAGTGAAGATCTGCCGGGCGAGCACCGGGTGGTCGCCCTCGGGATTGAGGTAGGAGTCGTCGAGGAAAGGGAAGTGCGCGAGGTAGCCGGTGCAGAAGACGACGACGTCGATCTCCGCGCTCGTGCCATCCTCGAAGTGGACCGTGGAACCATCGAAGCGGTCGATGTCGGGCTTGGGCTGGATATCTCCGTGGCCGACGTAGTAGACGAGCTGCTGATTGACGATCGGGTGAGTCTCGAAGAACTCGTGATCGGGCTTGCGCAACCCGAACTTCTCGAAGTCCCCCACCGTGAGGCGAAGCACCGACTTGAACATCACGCGGCGCAGGGCGAGCGGCAGGCGCAGGGCCAGCAGCAGGTCGGCGGTCTGGTCCGAGGGACGACCAAACGCGTACTTCGGGTTGTAGTAGTAGCCGCGGCGCGTGGAGTGGTAGGTCTCCTTGGCATTCTGCGCGCTCTCGACGGCGACATCGCAGCCTGTGTTGCCCGCACCGACGACGAGCACGCGCTTGCCGCGCACGACATCGGCGCTCTTGTAGTCCGCGGAGTGCTTGATCTCGCCGGTGAAGGTCTCCTGGCCCGGGTACTGCGGGATCTTGGGCCACCAATTGTGACCGTTGGCGATGACGACGCCGGCGTACTGACGCGTGGTCTCGACACCTGACTCGCGGTCAAGCACGGTGACATCCCAGCGCTCACCCGGAGCCGGCGTGACGCTCACGACCTCGGAGTTGAAGGCCAGGTGCTCGAACAGTCCGAAGTGCTCCGCGTAGGAGCGGAAGTAGCGATGCACCTGCCAGTGCGAGGGATAGTCCGGATAGGCGTCGGGCATGGGGAAGTCAGGGAACTGCGTGAAGGGCTTGGTCGAGATGAGGTGCGTCGACTCATACACGCGCGAGTTCTCGGCGTGGAAGTTCCAGTTGCCGCCGAGGTCGGTGTCGCGCTCGAAGCCATCGGCATCGAGGCCGAGTTCGAGCAGGTTCTTGAGGGCGGACAGGCCATGGGGGCCGGCACCCACTACGGCCCAGGCGCCCCCGCGGTCGACGACATCACTCATGCGCCCAGCATCCTGGGGTGTTGACGAGTCGGCAAACCGGGGGGCCGCAGGGAGGAAAACCACCACTTCCGGGGCAAATCGGGCGAATCCCGGTAGGCTCGTCCTGGGACATCAACCGATCGGGGGACCTGGTGACCGTGCCCAACGACAAGCCTTCGGAGCCTGAGCGCCTGCTCACGCCTGCCGAGGTCGCTCAACTCTTCCGCGTGCATCCCAAGACCGTGTCGCGCTGGGTGCAGGCCGGCAAGCTCTCTGCCGTGCGGACCCTCGGCGGACATCGGAGATATCGGGCGAGCGAGGTGTACGCGCTGCTCGAGGAGACGGGCATCGGCGCTCCAATGGACTCCATCGCCCCCTGACACCGTGCTGGCACGGCTTCTTCTGCCTGGTCCGGCATAGGGCGAGCGAGTGCCCCTACCTTCAGGTCATGCGCCTTCGAACCCTTGCCGCCGGAATAGTTGCTCTCGCCCTCGCCTGCGGTACCTCGTCCGCGTTCGCCGCCGTACCACCTGACGCGCCGCCGGAGTCCTACCTCTACATCGTCGACGCGGCGAATGTGCGCGTGAAGCCCTCCAAGGACGGCACACGGGCAAAGATCGTCCTCGACGACGTCACGGTCACGCGCTTCAGTGATCGGCCGTATCGGCATGAGCACTACATGAAGGTGAGCGAGATGTTCCGCGAATTCGGCTGGGACAACGACACCCTGAGGTGGGCGGACCCGACACCCAACGCCGGCGTCTCCGTGGCAGGACATCGGACGGAGATCGTCGACATCCGCCAGGCAAAGGGCGACGAGGATCGTCTCGTCTTCTACGTCAAGGACGTGCGCTATCGACTCAAGGCGGTCGAAGGGGTCGGTGCCGTCTTCATCGACAACGTCGAGGAGCCGCTCGCTGAGCCCTAGATGGACAGGTAGCCGGCTAGCCCGTCAGCGCAGGCCCGAAGTACGACGGGAACGTCGACTCGTGAGCCTCGCGGAGTTCGTCGAGGGTGAGCACGACAGCACCGAACTGCAGCACCTGCTCGCCGGGATGACCGACATCGCCCCCGAGGCCTGAATCAACCGCGCCGATCCGGTGCGCAGGTAGGCCGCGCGCGGCGCACATCGCGGTGAAGCGCATCTCCTCCGAGCGCGGCACGACGACGATCGCGCGCCCCGGCGACTCCGACCACAAGAAGGTGGCGGCCTCGACACCATCGGGAGCCCACACTCGGGCTCCCACTCCCGAGCGCAGCGCCATCTCCACCAGCGCCTGTGCGACTCCGCCATCGGCGACGTCATGTGCTGCGGTGAGCATGCCGTCGCGCGAACCTGCGACGAGGATCTCGCCGAGCAGCTTCTCCCGGGCGAGATCAGCGCGCGGAGGCATGCCGCCGAGGTGGTCATGCATCACATGGGCCCACTCGCTGCCGGCGAATTCCTCGCCGGTGTCGCCGAGCAGGTAGAGGATCTCGCCATCGGGGCCCCAGGCCATCGGCGTACGCCGCTCCACATCGTCGATGACGCCGAGCACACCGACGACGGGCGTGGGCAGGATCGCCGTATCGCCGGTGGAGTTGTAGAAGCTCACATTGCCACCGGTGACGGGAATGCCGAGTTCGAGGCAGCCATCCGCAAGGCCGCGCACCGCCTCGGCGAAGGTCCACATGACACCGGGATCCTCGGGTGAGCCGAAGTTGAGGCAGTTGGTCACCGCGAGCGGCTTCGCACCCGTCACCGCGACGTTGCGGTAGGACTCCGCGAGTGCGAGCTTGGCACCCTCGTAGGGATCGAGGCGCACGAAACGACCGTTGCAGTCGGTGGAGACGGCGACACCGAGGCCGGACTCCTCGTCGATGCGGATCATGCCGGAGTCCTCGGGCTGCGCGAGCACGGTGTTGCCGAGCACGTAGCGGTCGTACTGGCTCGTCACCCACTTCTTGGACGCGAGATTGGGTGACGCGGTCATGCGCAGCCAGGTGTCGCGGATCTCCTCGGACGTCTGCGGGCGCGGCAGGGTGCGCGCATCGGCAGCCTGGAGCGCGTCGAGTTCGGCAGGACGCTCCATCGGTCGGTTGTAGACAGGACCCTCGTGGGCCACGGTGCGCGGAGGTACGTCGACGACGCGCTCACCGTGCCAGTCGATCGTGAGGCGTCCGGAGTCGGTGACTTCGCCGATGACGACGGCCTCCACCTCCCACTTGCGGCAGATCTCCATGAAGGCATCGACGTTGTCCGGTGTGACGATCGCGCACATCCGCTCCTGCGACTCGCTCATGAGGATCTCCTCCGGCGAGAGCGACGGATCACGCAGCAGCACGCGGTCGAGGTGCACATGCATGCCGCCCTCACCGTTGGAGGCGAGCTCACTCGTCGCGCAGGAGATGCCGGCGCCGCCGAGATCCTGGATGCCCTCGACGAGACCGGCGTGCAGCACCTCGAGCGTGCACTCGATGAGCAGCTTCTCCATGAATGGATCGCCCACCTGCACGCTCGGCCGTTTCGCGGGGCCATCGGCGTCGAAGGTCTCGCTGGCGAGCACGGAGACGCCGCCGATGCCGTCGCCGCCCGTGCGCGCGCCGTAGAGGATGACGAGGTTGCCCACGCCCTTGGCGGAGGCGAGGTGCACGTCCTCGTGCTTCATCGCGCCGATGCACAGGGCATTGACGAGCGGATTGCCGGCGTATGTCGCGTCGAAGACAACTTCACCGCCGATATTGGGCAGGCCGAGGCAGTTGCCGTAGCCGCCGATCCCGGCGACGATCCCGGGCAGCACACGCCGGGTGTCGGGGGCGTCTGCGGGACCGAAGCGAAGCGGGTCCATCACCGCGAGCGGCCGAGCGCCCATCGACAGGATGTCGCGCACGATGCCGCCGATGCCGGTGGCTGCGCCCTGATAGGGCTCGACGTACGACGGATGGTTGTGCGACTCGACCTTGAATGTCACGGCCCAGCCGTCACCTACATCGACGACGCCGGCGTTCTCGCCGATGCCGACCATGAGCTGGGGCCAGCCGCCCTCGGGCTGCTTGTCGCCGAACTGGCGCAGGTGGACCTTGGAGGACTTGTAGGAGCAGTGCTCGCTCCACATCACCGAATACATCGCGAGCTCGCTCGACGTGGGGCGACGGCCAAGGATCTCGCGGATGCGCTGGTACTCGTCGGGCTTGAGGCCGAGATCGGCGTACGGCTGCTCTGCGTCCGGGGTGGACTCGGCGCGGGCAACGGTGTCGAGGCTCATCGCGCGCCCGCCAGGGCTTGCACCGCGGCCGCGAAGAAGCCGAGTCCAGCGGTCGAGGGGCCGGTGAGCGACTCCACCGCGTGCTCGGGATGCGGCATGAGGCCGACGATCGTGCCCGCGGAATTGGAGATGCCAGCGATATCGCGCAGGCTGCCGTTGGGGTTGACGTCGAGGTAGCGGGCGATCACG